>NZ_JBRAGO010000105.1:0-13757 GCF_052746595.1 Leptodesmis sp. | reverse complement strand
TCACAAATTCAGTTCCTTGTCCAGGCGTAGAGAAACATTTTAGCTGCCCCCTATGTTTTTCTATAATAATCTGATAACTGATAGACAAATAATCTGATAACTGATAGACATTTGCTTCGATGTTAATTTAACGGCGAAACCTGCCTCTACCAACCCATCGATCTGTCTAAAAGCCGTTTAAACCAAGTCCAGCTCGAGAACTGGAGTTTTCCGATCAGAGAAACTACGGTTCTGGACTTGGACAAGGTTTAAATGGGTATTATCTGTCCGGGGGCTTCTCCTGTTCGGCTCAACTCAGCCCTTGCAGAGACTTTGTTGATCGTTGTTCTCTCTACAGGGGAGCACCATCCTCATCTCGTAGTATCAGCACATCATCCCCTTGTTTGACCTCAAAGGCCGTCATAGCGGGTAATCCATCTGTCGGAACCCATTCGCCTTTAACATCTACAGAACTGCCTCGTTCAATCCTGAAATCTTCGTTGTCGAGATAGCGTGTTGGACCTAAATGCACATTGATTGTCTGATCACTTGTTCTCAGGAGTAAATGCAATCCATATCCCCGTCCCCGCCTGACTGTCACCTGATAAATGTCAATTACTTCACCACTAAATGAGCATACCCAGGAACATCAGGAAGAATTGTAAATCTTTCATTCTACCCTTTCTTCCACCAGGAGTGCGGTTTGACAGATGAAACAGTCTCTCATTTCGATCGTAGATCAGTTCATCGAAGGCAATAAAATCAGTTCATAATAATTGATATGGTTAAACTAATCATTAACGTAGCATTAATAAGTTGGGTTGCAAGATCATGACTAAATCAAATACGGGCATGAACACTCCTCCTAACAGTTTGAGTCTTCTACCCTGGGTTTCTGTAAAGCGAACGGCCTGAAATGAATAGATAAAATTCAATAAAATCAGAAACAGCGGAACAAATAAAATCAGAAACAGAAGAATAACATAAACTATGCTGTAAAGCGCTGTCCAAGTGATGTAACAAAATATAGGACTACTGGCAGAATCAATCTCACAGTAATTGACTAAGGTAGTCATGTAAACCATTGGCAAAATTACTGTGCAACCTAGTTCCACGATATTAACCATGATTGCTAGGGCAACCATCCCTTTGGCTAATTGTGTGTTGTTGAGCGTCAGACAGGGAGAGCAAAATGCTTTGTTTGAACCAAAAGTAGTCTTTGATGGAGCATACTCCAGAGAGCCATCACTCTCGCCGTAGCCGACAAAGGATCCTCTGCCCAAGATTCGATAGGTTCACTATAAACTATTGACAGTCATATAACTATAGAGTTATAAATAAGTCTGCAAGAAACCTTGCATTTCATCCAAAATAATTTCATCGCTACTATGACTACGACTTTAGAGCACCGCAATCGCGGCAATTTATGGGATCGGTTTTGTAGCTGGATTACCAGTACCGAGAATCGACTCTACATTGGTTGGTTTGGGGTGTTGCTGATTCCAACGGCCCTGGTTGCTGCGATCGTCTTTACCCTGGCCTTTATCGCCGCTCCCCCAGTGGATATTGATGGCATCCGTGAACCAGTCAGTGGTTCCTTGCTTTACGGCAATAATCTGATAACAGCAACGGTTGTCCCGACTTCCAATGCGATCGGACTGCACTTTTACCCCATCTGGGAAGCCGCCTCTCTGGACGAGTGGCTCTACAACGGCGGTCCCTATGAGATGATTATTTTCCACTTCCTGATTGCGGTCTACGCTTACATGGGGCGGCAATGGGAACTGAGCTATCGCTTGGGGATGCGTCCCTGGATTCCAGTGGCGTTCTCTGCTCCGGCTTCAGCAGCAACGGCTGTGTTGCTAATCTATCCCATTGGCCAGGGCAGTTTTTCCGACGGGTTGATGCTAGGTATTTCCGGGACGTTCAACTTCATGATTGTGTTTACGGCAGAGCACAATGTGTTGATGCATCCCTTCCACATGCTGGGTGTGATAGGGGTGTTTGGGGGTGCCTTATTCTCGGCCATGCATGGCTCAATGGTGATGTCCAGTATTGTGCGGGAAACCACCGAAGAAGAATCAATCAACGCAGGCTATAAGTTTGGCCAGGAAGAAGAAACATACAACATTATTGCCGCTCACGGTTATCTCGGTCGGGTATTCTGGCAGAACGTCAGTTTCAATAACTCGAGATCGCTCCACTTTGTGCTGGCAGCTTGGCCTGTGATCGGAATCTGGTTTGCATCTTTGGGTATTAGCACCATGTCGTTTAACCTGAATGGGTTTAACTTCAATGAATCGATTCTGGATCATCAAGGTAGACCTGTCCCGACCTGGGCAGATGTGCTGAACCGAGCGAATTTAGGGATTGAAGTAATTCATGAGCGGAATGCGCATAACTTCCCCTTAGATTTGGCTTCCGGTGAAGCACAACCGATCGCTCTGGTAGCACCCACACTTTCCAGTTAGTTTGGCCAGTTAATTTGGATTGTCTTTCCACTGTTGCTGCTCTCATCAATGCTAGATGAATTGCGCCCGTTAACGGGCGCTTTTGCTGTGTGGGTTTTCACTCATCGTTGCGTTGTTGTGCAGCCCTCATTCCACATGGCTGTGCTGAGATAGCGTTCTCCTGAACTGGGTTGGATGATCACAATCCGTTGGTTCCGGTGGTGCGATCGCTGGCCAACTTGTAACCCAGCATAAACCGCTGCCCCCGTTGAAATGCCGCTCAAGATGCCTTCAACTTGGGCTAATTGTCGTCCCAACTCGTAAGCCTGTGCTTCGGTGACAGTAACAATTTCATCGATTAAATCGACTCGCAAAACATCGGGAATAAACCCGGCACCAATCCCCTGTAAATTGTGTTCACCTGCTGGTTTACCACTCAGCACCGCACTGTTTGCGGGTTCAACGGCAATGATTTGCAGATTGGGATTTTGCTGTTTCAGATAGCGTCCGGCTCCAGTGAGAGTGCCACCTGTCCCAACACCGACGATTAAGGCGGCAATGTCGCCATCGGTGTCCTGCCAGATTTCGGGGCCTGTGGTATCGTAGTGAATTTTGGGATTAGCAGGATTGCTGAATTGGTGAGGTGAGAAAGCATTGGGGATGGTTGTAACGAGTTGATTGGCGCGGGCGATCGCTCCCTGCATATCGGCTACAGCCGGAGTCAAGATTACCTCTGCTCCATACGCCTGCACAATTTGCCATCGCTCCTGACTCATGTGTTCAGGCATGGTCAAAATTAGACGATAACCTTTGGCTGCACAGGCCATTGCCAGTCCAATCCCCGTATTTCCAGAGGTCGCTTCTACAAGCGTAGACACCCCAGGTTGAATTAGCCCTATCCGTTCTGCTTCCAGCATCATGCTGATGGCAATCCGATCTTTCACCGACTTTGCCGGATTCATGCCCTCCAACTTCAGCACAATCTCGGCAACACAGCCGAATTGCTGGGGTAAACGCTGGAGTTTCACCAGCGGTGTATGACCAATGATTTCGGTAATGTCATTGTGAATAGGCATGCTGTCATTCGTCAGTGCGATCGCCATGATGCAAACTTAATTTTACTCCAGGGGCGATGGGATCCGGATCTGCAAACTATGCGGGTGGAAATTGAAGCCCTGTTTACGGGATGCTCCAGAAAGGATCTGGTGCTCCTCTTTTTTCCGGGCATGGGATTAAAGATGATCAGGGAAGGCTTTATTTCGCCACGCGAGATACCCGCAAGGCTGCTAATGGTGAACTGCGACGGGCAACAGCGATGGAATCGGGCTTTGTGCAGGAAATGATGAATAACAGCCGCTGTAAGCGTCAGGTGATAATTCTCGATTGTTGCTTCAGTGGGGCGTTTGCTGCTGGGATGGGAGCAAAAGATAGTGGCACGGTCGATATCGCGGTGCAATTGGGGGGTGAAGGACGGGCCGTGTTAACCTCGTCCACTTGGACCTAGTATTCCTTTGAAGAACAGAGCGCTTGGAAACGGGAGCGGCAGATCTGAATCATGATGGCTGGATTGAGGTGGAGGAATTGCACGACTATGCCAGGAGCAAAGTGCAGGAAACGGCTCCAGCCATGAAACCGGAAATCTATGCCGTCAAGGAAGGCTACAAAATCCGCTTGACTCGTGCCCGTATCGGAGATCCAAAATTGCGATACCGTCAGGAAGCCGATCGCTATGCCAGTCGAGGGGAGATTTCGGCGATCGGACGGATTCTGCTGGATACCTTACGCGATCGATTGGGGTTGTCCGCCGAGGAAGCAGAGCAAATTGAAGCGGACTTGCTGCGGCTCTACTGGGAACATCTGGACAATTTGCAGCGCTATCGGGAAGCGATCATGGCATCGGTGGAGGTGGAGTATCCCTTCAGCGACCAAACCCATAGCGATCTGCAGCATTTTCAGGATGTGCTGGGACTACGGGATGAGGATGTGGCACCGATTACAGCAGAGATCGCGACTGAGATGACCCAGAAAGCGGCACAGCAGCACCAATAGCATCTCGTAGAGTATCAACAGGCGTTTTCTGCAGTGGTGGAGCAAGAATTTCCTTTGAGGGAGGTGACCCGGAATGAGTTGCAACAATTACAGCAACGGTTGCAACTGAGTGAGGCAGAACTGTCATCCATTGAGCAACCAATTCTGGCTCAAAAGGAAGCGGAGAAGTTGAAGCAACAGGCAGAAGCAGAGAGGTAGCAACAAGCAGCGATCGAACAGCAACGACAGCAACAGAAAGCCAAGCAACGGCAACAGCAGCAAGAAACGGAACAAAACAGCAAGGGGAAGCTGAGCAGCAGAAGCAACACCAAGAAGCAGACTACCAGCAGGGGTTGGTATTTTATGAACAAGAATTTATCCGTTTAACACAGCTTGGTTTATCAGATGTCTATGTTCGTAGCCTCCAACAACTTCAACAAAGATTGGGGCTGAGAGATGCAGACGTTGCAGAAATTCAAGCGCGAGTGGTATCTCAACAGAAAATCCGGCAACTTCAACAAAGATTGGGGCTGAGAGATACAGACATTGCAGAAACCCAAACGCAAGTAACAACCCAGCAAAAGGCTAACGGAGCATCGCAACAGCAAGAAATTGAGAAACAAAGAACTAATACACTTTAAATTCTAATTTGGTTAAGTTGCATATGTTGGCTCGTCGCGGTGGGATTGATCTTCATCAAGTTACCGTTTTCGCTTTCGTTTTTATTTACGGCGGTAAAATTTTTGGTATTCTTTTGGGCACTTGAACACTTCAACTAACAGTGCCTTTTCCATTGATTGTCATTCAATGTAGACGCAATGTTTTCAAAAGCGATCGCTCTGCAATTTGAATGTAAAGCATCACAGTCCTTCTGTGGCCGATCGCAATCCAATGTAGAGGGGATGCATTCAAACGCGATCGTCCCACAATCTGAATGTCAGGCAGCACAATCCTTTTGTTGGCGATCGCAATCCAATGTGGATGGGATGCATTCAAAAGTGATCGGCCTGCAATCTGAATGTTGGGCATTACAATCCTTCCGTTGACGATCGATTTGGTTGTAGAAAGATGATCCCGTAGGGGCGCAGCATTGGGCCAGGATGCAGACCATTCGACTGGTGTTTCATCCCAATGCCACGCCCAATCTCTACCACCAATCCGAACCGGGCGTGGCATTCGGGCAGAACACCGTGAGAAATTGTCAAAAACAGTTGCCGAATGCCGCGCCCCTACACGGTTAATTTGAGGATTGGGAGGTGAGGATTTTGGATTTTATTTTGTTTAGAGGCAATGTGCGGGAGAGCGAGCGCTCTGCAATCCTTTCATGCCTGCAATGGTAATATTGGGGTATTTGTCTTCAAACGATTTCTTGGGTATGACCTGATCCTTGAGTAAACCGTTAAACCATCAGCCTGAAAAAGAAAATAGTAAATCCCATCATCAGCAACAGATGGGGAAGATTGCTGAGCCAGGAGCGTTGGGTAATTCGCAGTAACGGATAGGGACTAAAAACCAGGACAGAAAGCAATGTTACCCCTTGCAGGAACTGTGCGACATCCATACTCCAGGTCAGCGTCGGTAATCCGGCACCACTATAACCAAGCGAGCGTGCAAAGATAGGGAGAATTTGACCTGCTTCGGTCATGGCCGCCGGAATATAGTGGGCTAGATTGGCAGCCAGCGTTAAGGGCAGATAGGCATAGATAACCGTGAGATAGGTGGGTTGCTGTGGATCGAGGAGACGGGCAATCGCATGAGTCCCATAAGTTACTACGGCTGGAATACTTAAGAGGGCAAACGCGATCGGAATGCTAATGAGTAAATGATCGGCATCAATGGGAAGCGACCCCCATCCCAACCATTCCAGAATGGTGTGGCCATGATGCATAAATACTCCCCCGAACAAGAGCAGCAACAGTGCCGCCTCGGCCCAAAACCCGCGATGATGATCGAGCAGATCGGAGGCTGGAAATCGGAGATTTAACTGGGCGGAACGATTGGGGCAGGCTTTCAAACAGGTCATGCACAGCATACAGTCCCGGTTGTCCTGAAACTGGGCTGGATGGGAATAGAGTGGGCATCCCCCTGTTGCCTGTCCTTCGGTCGGTAAGGCATCGGCAAAGGTGACGGGTGTTGCATCACTCCCCTTGTAGCAACCGAAAGTGCTGCACTGACTGGCACACACCTGTTGGGTCGATCGCAACTCAATCATTGATAGCTTGGCAAACATGCCATTCATGCCCCCGATCGGACAAAGATAGCGACACCACAACCGCCGTTCATAGATCAGGCTAAAAATGACGGCTCCAGCTGTAATGGTCAATAGTAACCAGGCAGAAAGATAGGCATGGTGCGGCAAGTCCCAGAGTTGCTCCCAGAGGTAAATGGCAATGAAACCTCCAAACAAAATCCAGGCTCCCCAACGGTTCAGCCAATGAGTATTCCAGGAGAGTTGCTGGCGGGGAAACAACCAGAGCGAGACTCGCCGCAGCCACTCTCCAGTAATCATAAATGGACAGACTGCACACCAGAGCCGCCCCACAAAAGCGAACAAAAACAAATAACCAGGCCACCACCAGGCCCAAAATAAGTTCAACGTGACACTGCTGTTCCGATCCTGTGGCCCGATAAAGCCCAGTACCGCTGCAGGGACAAAAATAGCCATCATCACTATCCAGATGCCCTCTGGATACCAGCGACTTAATAAGACTCGTCTTAGCCACGGGATATGAGTCAGCAAATCCAGTCGAAAGGCATTCTTATTGGATTGCACGGACCATAATGCCTGCTCCGGGATAATTGCATGTCCAGGAGGGGTCATGATCACGGCGCGGTGCAAAATTTCTGCCAGTTCTGCCAGATTGCCAGGATAGTCGTAGCTAAGCAGGCGGCGGAGATCCGATTGATCTAGGTGTAACAGGGGACGATTCTGTTCTCGACAAAACTGATTGAGAAAATACCGGGCAAGGTCCGGAATATCGGCTTTGCGCTGGGGTAGGGTAAACAGTTTGATGGGAATTACGTTAACATCCGGCCATTCCAGTTTGTTTGGCGATGCCAGAATCAGACGCACCCAGGATTGAATTGGTTGGGGCGGTTCAGGGGTGAGATTGGGTTTGTTGGCAACGCCATGGTTGGGGAGAACTAATCCGGTTTTGAGATAGTGACTTAAGCGATCGCGATCGTCCTGACTCAATAACTGGACATTCTCCAGCAACAGGGTTCCTCGCTCCATCAGTTCCAGAATGCCAAGGTGCTGACCACTTCGGCCAAACAAAGCATCTGTATTCAACTGACCCTCTTCAGCGCGAGGCAGACTCGCACAGTCCATTTCAGCAAACGGTTGAGTTGCCAAGCCGGATCTGGCATGGATCAACCCTGCCAGAAAGGTTTTGCCTGTTCCTGTCTGGGCCTGAAAAACTACAGGGGCCAGGCTTGTACTGGCCTGATGAATCTGTTCTGCTAGCTTTTGTGCGGCCTTACTACTGCCCAGAATGTTGGTTTCCTTGGGAACTGGATGGATATAAGGTTGTAAGCCTTGAATCCGCATCTGTTCCCAGGCAATGCGAGCCGCATATTCATGCAGATCCTGAGCCAGGAGAGTCTGGAACACCTGTTGGATTGCCGAATATTCGACCATTAAAGCTTGAAATGCGGCCTGTGGAAGAAACCAGATTTCACAAGCCGTAAGGGCGATCGCACTGGTCTGATACACTGCTGCTTCAACCGCATTGGCAATTAGTGTATAGCCAAATAAATCGCCTGCATTGCGATAACGAATGAGCGATTTACCAATCGGGGATGAACGGAAAATTTCAACCGTGCCCCATTTGATCAAGTACATTCCAATGGGAGTGTGTCCTTCCTGGTAAATCAGCGTTTGAGGGGCTACTTGAAAGCAGTAGAAGGATTGAGCGATTGCCGTTAACACTTGAGTTGAAAGTTGCCCCCAGAAGCGATGAAAACTTAACCACTGGATGCAATCTGCAACGGCTTGAGAATCATTCGTGGTACCATTCCCCTGAGAAATTTCTAACGGCAACGGTCGCTCCAGAACTTCCAGCATTGGCTGAGCTTGCAGCAAGACAGTAGAAGTTGTTTCAGGAGTCATAGCACCACGATCAGGCAAAACGAATGCAGAGAAAGCAGCTTTAGGCTTTTCTGGCTAGATCTTACCCGAACTACCAAGATAAACCGATCTAAGGCATTATTCCTTAACAGTAAGGGATTTGCCATCAAATGTCGCTGCAGGACGGTTTGTATAGCGGTTCCTGAACCGATGATGTATGCTCACCTCCCAACCGTCAGGAATTTGAGGGCTGAAAATGTACTGCACTCGACCGAAAAACGCTGTAGTACCCGCAAGTAAAAAGACTCAAGCCTTTGTAGAGGTAAAAGATGTGACAACGCAAACGCTAGAGCACCAGCACAGAATTGAGGCGAGAGCATGTCACTTTTTCTCTCAAAAAAGTGACATGCTCCCAACCAGCTAAACCTTTTATGGAAAAACTTCTTATACAAAAGGCAATATTTAGCAACTTTGAGTAATGTGGAATTAATCTCGGATTAATTGACACGATCCGGCACTTATGTGACGATTTAAATGGTTATTGAGGGTTTTTCTCAATAGTCGCCTGCCCCCCCTTGCCGCCTCTCCGCGATCGCGGAGGGGTGTAAGGATAGCCGTTTATTTTCTGTCCCTTCCAGAGAGATTCATTCCTGATGTCTAGGATCAACCACCTTGCTGCCCTAAAACCCGGACACACCGGCATCATTACCAGCCTTGATACATCCCTCGGTTTGCACCAGCGACTGCTGGCATTGGGCTTTCGGCAGGGGCGACAGGTGCAGATGTTGCGCCGATCGTGGTTATCAGGCCCGGTGCATGTGCGGGTAGGAACCACGGAGGTGATGATGCGACGGCAAGATGCTCAGAGCATTGCGATCGCGCCTTTAGCGGTTGGAGAATAACGGTGAAACGCATAGCTGTCTTAGGAATGCCCAACACGGGTAAGTCCACATTTTTTAATCGCTTTACGGGAGCAACCGCCAGTATAGGCAACTGGGCAGGAATTACTGTGGATTTGATGATGGCTAATCTCACCCTGGCAGGTATTCCTACCGAAGTGATTGATTTACCGGGAATCTACGATCTACGCGGCTTTTCTCAAGATGAGATCGTGGTGCAAACTTTTCTGGAGTCAACCCCCCTCCACTTAGTGATCATTATTCTGAATACCGCCCAACTTGATCGCCAACTCAGTCTGGCGTTGCAAATTAAACACCTGCAATTGCCAGCCGTGTTGTTGCTGAATATGGCCGATGAAGCGCCGAAGTTTGGGGTAAAGGTAGAGGCGGATAAGATTGCTCAACATTTGCAAATGCCTGTCATCCCGATGAGTGCGAAGTATGGTGGCGGGTACGAGGCGGCAGTTGAGGCGATTACCCAAAGCCTGCAGCACCAAACGCAGCCGATCTGTGTGCCAGACCTGACTGATCGCCTGCCATCTAATGCTCAATTAATATCGGAGTTAGACACCATTTTGCACGCTGCTGTTCATGTTGCTGACCAGCAGCAGGATGTGCTGACAACTCGCCTCGATCGGGTCTTGCTGCACCCCGTTCTGGGCTTGCCCCTATTCTTTGCCGCTATGTACCTGATGTTTCAGGTCGTCTATGCCCTGGGTACACCCTTACAAGAGGTACTCAGTAACGGTCTGGATTGGTTCAAAACGGTGGCTCTGGAACCTGCTCTGGCCAACCTGCCCCCTTTCCTGAAAGGATTTCTCATCGACGGACTTTATGATGGGATTAGCACAGTTGCGGCCTTTATTCCAGTCATTCTGCTGTTTTTCTTTTGCATGGCGATCGTAGAAGACAGCGGTTATCTGGCCCGGTCTGCCTTTTTGATGGACGCTTTGATGGAACGGTTGGGACTGGATGGGCGTTCCTTTGTCATGTCGCTGATGGGGTTTGGCTGTAATGTGCCTGCGATTATGGGAACCCGGGTGATGCGATCGCCAGGATTGCGCATGCTCTCGATGCTGGTGATTCCCTTTTCGCTATGTTCTGCCCGGTTAAATGTGTTCATTTTCATGACTACCGCTCTGTTCACACCCCAGGTTGCTCCTCTGGTGTTGTTCAGTTTGTATTTGTTTAGTTTTGCAGCGGCTTTAATTACAGCACTCTTATTCAAAGGCCATTTTCCTAATAAAGACCCGCTCATTTTAGAATTGCCTCCTTATCGATTTCCTACGGTGAAGCAAATACTGATCCGCTCCTGGTCTGAAGTCAAGCATTTTCTTCGCTGGTCAAATCGCTTTATTATCGCTGGAGTCGTGATTGTCTGGCTCTTAAATAATCTGCCGCCCGGTGTGCCACCTGCTAGTGCTGAAACTTTCTCTGGTATGATTGGACAGGCAATGCAGCCGCTGTTAGCGCCTCTGGGAATCACGTCTCAGCTGGCGATCGCCCTGATTTTTGGCTTTATTGCGAAGGAAATTGTGCTGGGCGGATTAGCGGTTATCTATGGTACCTCAACGGATGCCAGTTTGGGCAGCACGATCGCCCATCAAATTGATTGGGTACAGGCTTATAGTTTCATGCTATTTACCCTGCTATATGTCCCCTGCTTATCCACAGTCGCGGTTTTGAAAACTGAGTCTAAAAGTGCGAAGTTTGCAGCCTTAGCTGTTGCCTGGTCGATCGCCTTAGCCTGGATAACGAGTTTTCTGTTTTATCAAGGAGCTAGACTCCTGGGCTTATGATGACTCCAACTTCCCCCACCAAAATTATTCTGGATACGGATCCGGGTGGTGATGATATTTTTGCCCTCTTGTGGGTGCTGAGTCTGGTGCGCCAGGGATTAGCAGAATTGGTGGCCATCACCACGACTGATGGTAATGTCGCGGCTCATCGAACCTTTGTCAGCGCCAGCCAGCTTCTCGACTTAACGGGCTTTGCTGGTATTGAAGTGGGGCGAGGTGTACCGCTGAAACAGGCTACCGCGGAAGATGCCTCTCACATTCACGGAACTGATGGTATGGGGGAATTATCGACTACGTTGCCACCCTCTAGCCGTGAGTATGCAATGGCCCGTCAAGCCGACGATATTCTGATCGATTGCCTGACGGCAGCACCGGGAGAAGTTACCCTGGTCGCGATCGCCCCGTTAACCAATCTGGCAGCGGCTGAACAGAAAAGCCCTGGGATTTTGCGAAAGGCCAAGGAAATCGTGATCATGGGGGGAACCTTTTACTACCGGGGAAATGTTGGCTCTCAGGCAGAATTCAATATCTGGTTTAATCCGGAAGCGGCTCAAGTTGTGCTTGATAGTCGCAAAGATCTGGTTGTGATGCCCCTGGATGTTACATCACGCCTGATTTTTACCCGTAGGATGGCTCAAACAATCATCCAGAGGGTGCCAACAGGTGCTCTGCCTAACTTTGTCATGCAGTTGTGTGAGTTTATGATTGGTACCGCATTGCGCTATCGAGAAACCAACCGCGTGCCTGGCTTTTTGGTTCATGATGCGGTGACGCTGGGCTACTTGTTCTATCCAGAAACCCTGACCTTACGACGGGCCAGAGTGAGAGTGGAAACCCAGGGTAAATGGACGCGTGGACAAACGCTAATTGACGATCGCCCCCTGGCTAAAACAGATGCAAATGCCTGGGTTGCCTTGCAGGTAGATGAAGTTGGATTTTTCACTCACTTCATTGAAGACTTGAAGTATTTGATGAAACAGATGCATTAGACTTCTTGCAAATTGGAAAAAACGTCGGATGGGCAAAGGGCAACGTTCCATCCTATCATTCTGGCTGCTTTGCATGGGCACGCCAGACTTTGCCCATCCTCCTGATGATTGAGTCTAATAGGCAACAGTTCCATTGTTATTGCCTTAAAATAGCTCTTTTCCCTGCTATTTGTGCTTAAAGACTCCAGGCAATCAGGAAAGAGCCAGCAATATAGGCAAAGGCCTCGATCAGCCCTGCTCCTACATTAGGCACCGTCTGATTGACAATTTCATCGGAAATTTTTACTCCCGGAACCAGTACCAGATCGGCAATCCACCGGATAGCGGCCAGCGCGATCAGACTGATGCCCAGCAGGATGGCATACTCCGGCAAACTCTCACCCCAACTGCGAAACTCTGGCGTAAAGGCCACCCGCACCACGTTTCCTGTGCCAATCAACAAGCCTGCCAGAGCTACTCCAGCTGCCGGATTGTTGCGTTTGCAGATTTCGCTAAATACGTCGTAGTGGGTGATTTTAGGATGGATGGTACTGACTAAAACCAGCACGGCCAATCCAATCACCCAACAGATCACCCCCACCAACCAGGTGCCGCTGTTACCGCCCAACGCCGCACTTAAAATCAGTCCATTGCCAATGTGCAATCCTGCTTCAGCCGCCGCAGCACCCAGATTTTGCTCCTCCTGGACTTCCCGTGCCGTGTCACAGCGCTGCAGAATGAACCGATCGCCTATCCAGGCCCCAGCCAGCATTAAGCCGATCGCGCTGACTCCATAAAGCAACAAATTGGTCACTTGCTCTTGCCAGGTGTCTGCCAGCTTATCCAATACACCAGAGAGGGCAATGACAACGCCCAGGTCATAGCCAACCAGCGCGATCGCAACGGCAGGATTATCGCGCACAAACAATTCCACGTTCAAATCCAGGCGACGAAACAGACGTTGATAGCAGAATTGTCCCAGCCAGAAAATTCCGAATCCCAGGAGCAGTTCGGCAGCAATTAAAGCAATGCGGAGCAGGAGGGGAGGGGTCATGGGAAGGTGGGGAAGTGGGTGGGTCAGGAGGGGGGTGGAGGCGTTTGAAGAGGGTGATCAAGGTATCAGCAAGGCGATTGTAGAAGAAGTAGTCGTGGGCACCGATCGTGGTGTTGGGGGTGCCGCCGAATTGACGTTTGAATTGGGAGAAGCGAGCATAGCTGTGCTGTGGATCGGTGGTATAGCCATAGAAATCATACTCGGTGCAGTGTCTGGCTTTGGCGCGTTGCATGGCGGCCCAGTGCAATCCGTAACTGCTCATCACCTGCGGCTGCTCAGGGCTGCGGCCTCCATACAGGTAGGTGGCGAGATCGCCCCAATAGATGATCAGCATGGCAGCCAGTACCCGATCGTTCCAGGTGGCCAGACCAATCTCGGCCATGTTGGCAGCAAACAGGGTCTGACACAGGTTAACTATTGAGGGGTTGGGGGAGCTATAAGTCCCGCGCTGTATGTGAAGCCTCAGCGTCGGGATACATGGACTCCCCGCGCTTGTCGATTCCCCTCGATG
>NZ_JBRAGO010000104.1:0-16321 GCF_052746595.1 Leptodesmis sp. | reverse complement strand
TCGCACCGCAAGCACGACACTTTGGACTGTCGTATCGAGTTTTCTAAAGTGACCAGCTTCTCATACTGAGACCGTCTGAGATTTCTGCACCACTAAGCTCTTAACTCTTAACTTAAGACTTGTTCCTCCTGGAGCTTTCCGATGAATCTTCCTTCGTCTAATTCTTTACCTTCTACCGAGTCATTCCCCCCCCGATCGCAGTCAGTCCTGTCATTCCGCCATCGAGTCAGCCCAGTGTGCCTTTCCGTCGAGAGATGGTAATGGGAGCCTTACCATTGTTATTAGCTCCCCTGGGAGTGGCGGTTGCGATGAATCATCAAGCGACGGCACAACAACAGGCCAAACAGGTTGAACAAGATTTGCAAGACCAGACAATCGCCCTGGGACGGGTGACTCGCGATCGGTTGAATGACGCGAAAAAATTGCCGCGTCTGGTGGCACCGGATCCGGCCGTCGTTGAGTTCTCGCGGAGAACTAGCAAAGATGTGAAGGCCGCTCAATTAGATCGGCTTTCTGGCGCAACGGTGGAACAGCAAAAACGTCATCAATTGCCTGCCAGTGCCAACCTGAATAATTACCTAAAACGCAAAGCGGAAGCGGCTCAGTTTCCGATTTGATGATCGCAGAAGAACATGGAGTGAATGTTGCTTCTAACCGTCCGCATCCCCAAATTGTGCATCGCAGTGCGGCCTGGTGGCAGGAGGTACAGAAAAATGGGGAAGCGGTTCAACCCGTGTTTAATAGCGATGGCACAGTGACAGGGATTGATCTGGCTAAGGCGATCGCTGATCCGAATTCAGGTCAACAGTTAGGGGCTGTCAAAGGTCGAATTCCGATTCATTATCTGGATCGGGCGTCGTATACGTTGCCTCTGGCTAAGCTCTCAAGTTCCCTGCGGGTGCAAATTCTGGCCCCTACTGAGAATGATCTGATGAAACCCATCAGAACTTTGACGAGTGATGGTCTGAAGGACACCTCCGAGGTACTGGGAGGCACACCGATCGCACAAAAAGCAATTGAACTGGTGCAACAACTGCAAGTTCAGAATCCACCTGAGGAGCCGACCATCCAGAGTTTTGATTACGGCAACGGCGATTGGGGGTTACTCACAGCCTCAATGCAGGGGAATCAGCGCTATCTGCTGGCGACAATTCCAGGCAGTAGCTGGGTTGTGGTCGGTGCCACGACCCAGAAAGAACTGGCCAGTCAAGGCTGATGGGCGTTAGCCGCCCTACTGGTAGCTCTGGTTGGAGGCATTTCTGCCGCCTCTATGATCACCATCCGACGTCTGTCAAAAGCGTTCAGTGAGTTGAATTTTGCTCTCGATCAGGTGGCGGCGGGTGATTGGGATGCCAGGATGAAATTAGAAAGCCCGACCGAAATGAAGGATCTGGCTCAACGGTTTAATCAGTTAACAACGATGGTTTCCACCCTATTATCAGCTTAGGCAGAAGCCCTGCAGCAATCTCAGTTCTATACCAATCTGGCTCATACATCCAGCCAGGGAGATCAGCAGGCGGTCTACGATCTGGTCGTTCAAGGCACCCGTGCGCTTCTTTCTGCCGATCGAGTGATCATCTATCTGTTTGACGAAAAATGGCAGGGCACGATCGTCGCTGAATCTGTAGTTCAGGAGTATCTAGTCTCTTTGGGAACTGGCATTGCCGATCCTTGCTTTGCTGAAGCTTATGTGGAGAAGTACCAGCAGGGACGAGTGCAAGTCCTTTCCAACATTTATCAAGCTGATCTGGATCCCTGTTACCTTGGCCAATTGGAGCCTTTTAAGGTAAAAGCAAACATGGTTGCCCCGATTCTGTTACAGGAACGATTGTTGGGGCTAGTGTGTGTGCATCAATGCTCTGGCCCTCGTGTCTGGCAGGAGTCAGAAATTAACTTCTTACGGCAAACGGCTATTCAGCTTGGGATCGCACTGGAGCATGTGGCCCTGTTTGAGCAAAAAGAACAGGCCCGTCTACAGGCCGAACGTTTATCTCAAGAGCAATTGCAGAAGACCCGATCGCTGCAGGAACAACTGGTGGAACTGCTAAGTAGTGTGGAAGGAGCCGCCAGAGGCGATTTAACCGTGCGGGCAGACGTAACGGCGGGAGAAATTGGCACGGTGGCAGACTTCTTTAACTCCATTGTGGAAAGTCTGCGGCAGATTGTGACGCAGGTGAAGGAGTCAGCCCTGGAGGTGAATCTGGCCTTAGGCAAAAACGAACAGGCCATGCGGCAACTGGCAGAAGATACCCAAAAACAAGCCGAAGAAACCACTCTGGCACTGCAAACCGTCGAAAAAATGAAGTTCTCGATTCAGCAGGTGGCAGAGAGTGCGTCCCAGGCAGCAGAAGTTACCCAAACGGCTTCTGAAACGGCCCAGGAAGGTGGGATAGCCATGGATTTAACGGTACAAAATATTCTCAAACTCTGTGAAACGATCGGTGAAACGGCGAAGAAGGTAAAGCGATTAGGTGAATCCTCTCAAGAAATCTCTAAAGTCGTGTCGTTAATTAATCAAATTGCCACTCAAACCAACCTGCTGGCAATTAATGCTGGAATTGAAGTAGCACGGGCAGGCGAGGACGGTCAGGGATTTGCAGTCGTTGCAGAGGAGGTGGGCGCATTGGCAGCCCGATCGGCAGCAGCCACTCAGGAAATTGAACAAATTGTGCAAACCATTCAATGGGAAACCAGCGAAGTCGTAGAGGCGATGGAGCAGGGAACTACTCAGGTGGTAGAAGGTACCTATCTGGTCAAAAACACGCGCCAAAGTTTAGAACAGATTGTGGATGTCTCCCAGCAGATTGATCAGTTGTTGCAATCGATTTCAAAAGCGACAGTTTCGCAAGTATAAACCTCCCAGGCGATCGCCCTGCTGATGCAAGATGTCGCTCAGGTTGCCGGACAAACTTCTGGCTCCTCCCGCCAGGTTTCCGCCTCGCTCCGCCAAACCGTAGATATTGCCAAAAGCCTTCAGGAATCCGTAGAAATGTTCAAAGTCATTTGATCTCCACTCACCTACTACCATGTCACAAGACAAAGAACTTGAAATTCGCCGGCTGTTTTTGGATGAGGCGCAAGAATATGTGAATATGCTGGATGAAGCGATTTTGGGCCTATCCAGTAACCGGATTGAGATTCAAAAAATCAATGCGGCGCTGCGAGCTGCCCACTCTATTAAAGGGGGAGCAGGCATGATGGGATTTGAACTGCTGGCTGACCTGGCTCACCGCCTAAAGGGTGCCTTTAAGGTCTTGAAAAATCCATCCCCCGAGATCGCGATAGACGGCAATCTGGAAAATTTGCTGCTGGTGGCGATTAATGCTCTGCGCCAGCTTATTGCTCACGATCGCCAGAACCAGCCACCCGATCCCCCCTGGCTGCAGGATCAGGTGGAACCTGTGTTTCAACAGCTGCATCAATACCTGGGCGATCCGCTTGATGAGATGTGGCCTCAGTACTGGCGGTGGATAGTGGACAGGATATCCTGCCGCTGTTGTTTGAAACTGAGGTGGAAGGATGTCTGGAACGGCTAGAAACCTTGCTGGCTCAAGCCGATCCAGCAGGTTTGCAGAGGAACTGGCGAATCTGGTGCAGGAACTGGGAGGACTGGGGGAAAAGCTAGAACTGCCAGCATTTTGTCAGTTATGTGAGTCTGTGCAACAGCATTTGGAAACCATGCCAGCACCGATCACCACGATCGCTCAGGCAGCATTGCAGGCATGGCGGCGATCGCAGGTTCTCGTACTTACGGGACAATTGGAGTCCTTACCGACGGCGCTTTCTGATCTACCAACAGTCACTGACACGGCACCGATTCCTGCTCAGCCTGCGGTGGCGACAACGGAATGATTTATTCGGCCAACTGACCATCGAACGCAATGGCCTAGATCTCTATTTGAAACGTCTTCGCAACCTGGCTCGTACTCTGGCCTAGCGAGTGCGATCGCTGGAGCAGTCCAATTTGGATGTGCGCATGGCTTACGATCGCGTCACAGCCCACGAAGAAGACCTGGAATTATCCCTGGCTAACCTACGACTCCAATCAAGTAAGTTTAATCTAAAATACAAAATCTAAAATCCAAAATTTGATAATCTAAAATTTGACATCCTGGAGCTTGATTAATATAGTCATCTGCACTCGCTTTCATAACAGGTGATGGAAACTATTGTGCAAGTTCAGGAAGTAACGAGTGACATTCAAATCAGCCTGGATGATACAGAGCAAACCGTTTGAGATCTCAATAAAACAGCCAAACAACTGCAACTGAATCTGACTCAGATTCGTATGCGGCCTTTGTCGGATGTTGTTGATCGCTTTCCTCGATCACTGCGGGAGTTGTGTTTACAGTATGGCAAACAGGCAAAACTATTTGTTCATGGTGGTAATATCCTGATTGATCGCAATATTCTGGAGACTCTCAATGATCCCCTGATGCATCTGTTTCGTAATGCTTTTGATCACGGAATCGAACCTCCTGAAGTACGCGAAGCAGCAGGTAAATCAGCCACGGCACGATCGAGATTGCGGCCACTCATCGAGGCAACCGCACTGTGATTACGATTCGGGATGATGGTCAGGGAATTCCCCTGCGCAAAATCCGCATTCGGGCTGAAGAAATGGGTCTGGATCCGGTATTACTTGCGAATGCCAGCGATGAAGACTTACTTTCCCTGATTTTTGAACCTGGATTTAGCACCTCCTCAGAAGTAACGGCACTATCTGGGCGAGGAGTGGGCATGGATGTTGTGCGTGATAGTCTCCGACAAATTCACGGCGAAATCTCGGTAAATACCTGTGCTGGAGTTGGGACAACCTTCACACTTTCGGTTCCCTTTACCCTTTCCGTGGTGCAGGTACTGTTAGCGGAAAGTAACGAATTGCCATTAGCGATTCCCACAGATGCGATCGCGGAAATGTTTCTCTTACAACCTGAGCAGGTGATGATGACCGTCAGCGGTGAAATGCTGAAATGGAATGATACACTGGTGCAACTGATTCGGTTGTCCTATTGGTTGCAGTTTAACTGTCCTGACCAACCCCACACTTCAGAAACGGCTCCGGCGATCGATGCTCCCACGGTTTTGATTGTTCAACGAAATCAGCATTGGGTTGGCCTGCTGATCGATCGCAGTTGGGGTGAACAGGAAGTAGCCATCCGTAAGGTAGAAGGCAACATTCCCCTGCCGCCCGGTTTTGCCAACTGTGCGATCGTCGGCGATGGCTGGGTAATTCCGCTGGTCAACACCGTTGAATTATTGGATTGGATTGCCAGCTATCCTCCCATCACGAGCTGGGCGCTTCCTCCTGCTTCCGAAGAGGCCATGGCTTCTCTACCCCCAACTTCATCAGCAGGGGGCACTGAAACACCCCGATCGCGTCAATCCAATAAAGCCACCATCTTGATCGTGGATGACCCCATTAACATCCGGCGCTTTCTGGCACTGACTCTGGAGCGAGCAGGCTTCCGGGTCGAGCAGGCAAAAGATGGTCAGGATGCCCTGGAAAAACTACAAAAAGGACTGTCGGTGCAGGCCGTCATTTGTGATATTGAAATGCCACGTTTGGATGGATACGGCTTCCTGGCTAAGGTCAAAGCAGATCCAGTGCTGGAACAATTACCCGTCGCTATGTTGACCTCCCGCAGTAGCGATAAACACCGTCAATTGGCTCTCAGCTTAGGAGCCACAGCCTACTTTTCAAAACCCTACAATGAGCAGGTGTTACTCCGGACGCTAGAGGAACTGGTAATGAGTTGAAGAGAGGGGGGCTTGCTGGGCTGCCGACGGGGATACAACCCTCTGACCGGTTGCTAGAATTGATAGCCAACACTAAAGTAGAAACCGTAATCCTGCACATCGTTGCCGCGATCGCGGAGGCGCAGGAAGGGAATGCCGTAATCCAGGCGAATGTTGAGGCCGGGATAGGGTTGCCACAGAAAGCCTAATCCTGCCCCTGCCAAAAATCGCTGATTAGGTTCAGGATTGGGGTTGTCAGAGGTATTCCAGACTTTGCCAAAGTCGATAAAGGGAGCCAATTGTGCCACAGGGGATCCAGCTTCGTCTCGCAATAAGGTAATCCGGTTTTCCACCGAGATGCGGAAGCCGTTGTCGCTCGATCGAACATTTTGCCGGAAGCCCCGGATGGACTGCCCCCCACCGATTACAAACTGTTGCGAGGGAAGCAAGGTATCGGGCGTGAGTTGTAGATCCCCCTGCAAGATCAACAAATTGTCATTGCCCAATCGCTGCACTCGCTGCACCTGAGCTAACCAGCTAAAGAAGCGGCCATCGGGAATCGGAGCCGGGTTAAGGGTGGCATTGAGAATTCCCAGGCCAAAATTGAGTTGCGATCGCAATGCCCAGGCACCCTGCAGATCCCGTTTCACATAGTCCTGCCCAAAGGTGAGAACGCGAGTGCGGCTATTGCCATCTGGCTCAGGGCCAATCCCAAAGGGGGAAAGAGAATGTCATTAAATAAGAATGTTTGTCCATTTTGAGCAGCAAATCCCAGCGTCAGGGCAAGTTCCTGCCGCGGATTACGGATGAGTGGCTGGCGAAAACTAAACTGGTAAAGCTGCGATCGCCCCTGGATATCCAGCACATCAAAGGGAGCCTGGGTGATACGATTCCAGTTCGGTGCAAAACGGAATTGCAGGGTACCATTGAGAGGATTAACAGGAATCCGATAAAACAGATCCAGGTTATCCGCTCCAGAGTTTGTGGTATGGAAAATGGAAACCGCCAATTCGTCCCCATAACCCGTGAGGTTGCGATAGGACAAGGCTCCACCTAGGCGCACCGAACCCACACTGGGAGGAGAATAATTATCGACTGTGATCAAACCACTGAGCGACTTCGCCTCCGTCACCCGCACAATGAGAAGACTTTTGCCGAGTTGAGTGCCGGGTCGCAGACTGGCTTCTACGTTGGTGAATAAGGGATCCAGCTTGAGTAATCTGAGTTGGTCTTCCAGGGCATCCCGGTTCAGTGGGGGGTGGGCACCTAGGCCAATCCGGCTCCGAATATAGGCTGGCTTCATGTTCTGATTTCCCTGGACCTGAATTTCCTCCAATGACCCTTCAATCACCCGAATTTTTACCACTCCATTCTGAATCGTCTGATCCACCAGAATGGCCCTGGAGGTGATGTATCCGCGATCGAGATAAAGCTGAGTAATGGCATCTGCCACCTGCCGCAATTCTTCCAAAGTTGCTTCTCGCCCTTCGACTGGCTGCAGAATTGGGGTCAAATCGTTTTGAGTCAAGATGGTACTACCTGTGACCTCAATCCGCGAGACTGGAATTTTAATCGCAGGTTGTTCCGGAGTAGGTTCCGGCGGGAGAGTCGGGGTCGGAAGTAGGGGTGGAGTGGGTGGCAAGGGGGTGGGAGGAGGGCCGGGTTGGATCAGCCGATCGCGGTTGGGGTCAGGGGTGCGAGTTCTGCCCGGATCCGGGATCTGAGCCATCTGGAACGATGTGGAAAAAGAACTATTCCTGTCCAGCGAGGACACGGTGAGAAAGGAAAGGTTTTGGGAAAAACTGGCGATAGCATTGGCTGGTTTCAGTCCCACTCCTATCGCACTTACCAGCCATACTCCACACCACAATCCCAACCACATAACTTTTTGATTGAAACGACACAACAAGATGCTAATCTTTCACCACCCCTTTGAATTGGGTTTTACAGAATCCTTGCGTTGGCGATCCTATGGCTCTGCAAAGGTACCCTACTTCACAACTAACTCGCTGCCGGAAAAATTTATGGTTTGAGCGGACGATGGCGATCGTGGCCGTCGCCAACCTGGGTCTTGTCGTATTTGACCTCACCTATGTGTCCTGGCGCAACTTCTGGTTACAGGGCAATATTCCGATTCCCTTCACCAATGCCACCATTCGTGTGCCAATGCCGCAAATGATCTGCCGCGATCGCTCTGTCCCTCGCGGCCAGCCACCTCAATACGTTCAGCAGTCTGTCATTACCTGCCTGTACGATCCTGTGAAGGGCATTGAATATCATCGGGATACGCGGGATTACTTAAAAACTGTAAATCAACTGGAACAGCAGATCAACCAGAAGGGACTGGAGAATGGATTGAACTCGCCAGAGGTACAGGCTATCCTGGCAAGTTTGCGGCAACAAAGTAACGACATGATTGTCACCAATCCCTTTGCCGGAGCCAACAAAAGCGGTACTTTAGAGCAAATTAAAAATCGGATGCGGCAGCAGGTGAGACAGCGAGTGAAAGCCAATCTCACCTCTAGGGAGTCCTTCAACATTTTTTGGAGTACGGATAACGCTCAGTACCTCAATTACCTTTCTCCGACCACCTGGAACTCAGAAATTAGCTGGTTCAACACCACCATTCGGCCCTTAATTGAAACCAATTATTACCGGACGATCGGTGAAGACGGCCAACCCACAAACTATTTCTGGGTGCTGGATGCTCCGTTCGTGATCCTGTTTCTGCTGGAATTTTTAGCCCGTACCCTTTATATTAGCCGTCGATATACCAGCCTCACCTGGTTAGATGCTGTCGTCTGGCGTTGGTACGACATTCCCTTATTCATTCCGTTTAGCCTATTCTGGCCTGCTCTGGCCTTAACCCGCACCATTCCTACAGTTTTTCGTTTGCATCAAGCTGGAATTATTGATCTGAATGCGATCGCCGTACGGGCGCGCCAGGGATTTGTGGCCGCGATCGCTGAAGAAATCTCAGAAGTCGTCATGATTCAAATCGTTAACCAGATCCAGGCATCCATTCGTGCCGGAGAGTTCTCTAGCTTCCTACGAAAAAACACCTCCCGTCGCTACGTGGATCTTAATAATGTGAACGAGATTGAAGCGATCTCCCAGCATTTCATCCAGATTCTCACCTATCAGGTGTTTCCCAAAGTACAACCCGATTTGGAAGCGCTGTTACGGCAAGCCATTAACAGTGTGCTGGGACAGTCTCCCGCCTATCGAGGATTACAATCCCTTCCTGGTATTGGTGCTGTACCTGCCCAACTGACCGAACGCCTGGTTACAGACCTGACGCAACTCGTCTATAACTCCTTCAAAGCCATTCTGGAAGATCCTAAAACCACTCAACTCACAACCCAACTGGTGCAGAATGTTACCAGTACTTTTCTCACAGAAGCTCAACGGCAACAAAATTTGCAGGAACTGCAGATCCTGCTTGCCGACCTGCTGGAAGAAATCAAAATCAACTACGTACAGCGCCTGTCCGCCGAAGACACTCGCCAGTTGCTGGATCAAACTCGGCAGTTACAGCAATTGGCAAAGAAGCGATGAGGAGAATGAAAACGGTAAGGGAGATGGGAAGGATAAGGAAGGTGAAGCAATAACTCCCCTATCTTCCCTACCCCTCTTGCCATTCCCTACTTACGCAGCGAAATCCTGCAAAAATCTCCCGTATATGAGGGTGGTACCAGTTGCGAAAGGTGGGACGGAGTACCCAGCGTCGAGTGGCCCAACTGCCTCCCCGCAGCACCCGATGCTGGCTATCAAAATACGCCTGGGAGTAACCGCAATAGGGGTAGGCCGTAAACCCAGGATAGCCCGCAAACCAGGAATCGGTCCATTCCCACACCTGGCCTAACATATTGTCGGCATTCCAGTGGGTGGCCTTTTCCCACTCGGCTTCGGTCGGCAACCGTTTACCCACAAACCGGGCGTAGGCATCCGCTTCGTACCAATTCACGCCACAAACGGGTTGATCATCCAATGCCACTCCCTCTTGCCAGTAAAGCGGTTGATCAACGGGATGAGTTTGTAACCATTGCCAACCTTCTGGCGACCACCACTCTGGATTTTGATATCCTCCTGCTGCCATAAACATCCGATATTGCTGGCAGGTAACCGGGTAGCGATCAATCCAGTAAGTCGCCAAATTAACTTGATGCGCTGGACGTTCGTTGTCCAGAGCCTCGATCGCATTGCTTCCCATGACAAAGGAGCCAGCGGGAATTTGCAGCATAGAGGAGTCTGGATTTGGGATTTGGGATTTGGGATTTGGGATTTTCTCGTACCTCGCGCCTCGCGTCTGGGTATCGAATTTTGAATTTTGAATTTTGAATTTTGAATTTTGAATGATTGTCGCCTTGCGTCCTTTGATTAATTCCAGGACGATCGCAATGGTTTCATCGTGCTGGCTTTCGTGCTGCAGGAGCCAGCGCCAGAGGCGTTCCTGTTTGTCTAGGGGGGCGACTTCCAGGTAATCAAAGACTTGGGAGCGGACGGTTTCCAAGTAAACCTGGATCTCAGAGAGGGTGGGGAGGTGGATGCGATCGCACTTCGGCAAGCCATCAGCGGCAAACAAACGGCGGTATTCCGGAGACTGAGGTGGAAAACCAGCCAGGTGTTCCAGTAACCAGAGGTATTCTGTATAAGCAATGTGACCCAGATGCCAGCCAACCGGACTGAAATCTGGATGGGCCTGACGGCAAAACGTATCGTAGTCCATGCCCTCAAACAGGCTCAGGGTGGATTCACGGCACTCCTCCATCCAGGTTTTGAGTTGCTGTCTGAAGTGAAGCGTTGAGAGTTGAGAGTTAAGAGTTGGCGAATTAAATTCCTGGCTTTTCACTTGTACCTTCCTTTTAAGTTAAGAGTTGAGAGTTAAGAATGAACAGTTTTAAGTTTTGAGTTAGTTGCCCTTCCCTCCCCTCTTTCCCCAGTCCCTCATCCCCATCTCCTACAATGCCTCCACCCGTACCTCCAGATCGCGGCCAACGGTCACAAGGCTGGCATCCGGAAAGGGAACCCAATTGCTTTCAAACAAAGGCTCTGAGGCAATCAGTACGGCATCTGGCATCAGGACATCATCTCGTAGCCAGTAAAGGCTAGGGGTCGGAGGACGGCTAGCAAAGCGGGAGGCGACCAGTTGCTGCCCATCGCTGAGAATCACGTTGGCGGAAAACCCTGTCCCGTATTGCCGCCCTAACTTAGACAGGATCGATAACGCCCGACGCAAAGCCTCTGTCAACGACACCGTAGGAGCCGCTTCCAGTTCATGCAGGATCAACGCAAAGATATGTTCTGAATCGGTGTTTCCCTGAATCGCCTGATAGGTCGTATCACTGAGCCGCTCCCGGATGGGACGATACAGGGTTTGTCGGAAATTGGCAATAAAGCCATTGTGGATGCCCAAAATGGCACGATGCTGAAACGGCTGGCAATTGGACAAATCCGTGGGAATGCCAGGAGTGGCACTGCGAACATTGGCGAGTATGCAACTGGACTCTACATAGCGGCTGAGGCTGGCTAGATTAGCATCATTCCAGACGGGCAGCGTATTTTTGTAGGTAAAGGGTTCGCTGTCTGGCCGCTGCAAGTGATACCAGCCTACTCCAAAGCCATCTGCATTCAGCAGGCCGGAGGTCATTTCCTTCGGCTGATAACTTTGCACAATCAGGGAATGTTCGGGTTTGTACAGCAGGCGATCGAGTTGCATCGGAGCGCCCAGATAGCCAAGAAGTCGGCACATGCAAGTTGATCCAGTAGGTGGTTTACCTCCCAAATCTTGACACAGATTTCTGAGGATAACCTGAGACCAAGGTTGAAGCGATCGGCCTTTCTCTTGCTAGACTGGATCCACCACGTTGTTGAGAAGTTCAACCCAGTTTTATGCAAAAACGTCCCACTTTCGATAGCGCTCAACTGATGCGGCGTGCAGATGAGCTAATTTCCGCCGCTTCCAATCGCTACCGGATTACCGTACAGGTAGCCAATCGTGCCAAGCGCCGTCGCTTTGAAGACTCTGACAACAACGATGACTCGTCCATGAAGCCAGTCATGCGGGCTATTATTGAAATGTCTGACGAACTGACCCAGCCCGAAATCATTGGCGAGTAGAGGCGAAGCGTTCAGGCTGGGTTAGTTCGCTGGAGCAGATCCGAGTGTCCGCATCCCCAACTTACCCAGTCCCTAAAGAGAAATAGTTTAGAGGCTGCTTTAAAAGCCTGTCTCTTTGTCACCCTGGCGACTGAGGTCGCGGCTATAGGGAGAAAACCTGCTGATGCAGGTTACTGATACCCTCAATTTTATTGAGTCTGCGTTGGCAGACTGGGTGAGTGTAGCCGTGGTTTTAACCACCAGATATTTTTCAAACTTAGATGCTCTGGTGAATTTATCCCTGCTTGAACAACGGTTAATACCTAGGGCATATTTCTGACTAGCAGCAGTTACAGCCAGTCATAAACCGGCAAATACCTGACGTTGAGAACTCGGAGTTTTTCAAAAACCCCGAGTTCTGTCATAGCCTAAGCGTCGTTAAGAGCCGCGATACCGGGGAGAACTTTGCCTTCCAGAAGTTCCAGGCTGGCCCCACCACCAGTTGAGATGTGACTCATCTGGTCAGCTAGTCCAGCTTTTTCTACAGCCGCTACAGAATCACCCCCACCGATGATCGTTGTGGCACCCTTTTGGGTCAGTTCTGCCAGGGTTTCGGCGATCGCGATCGTGCCTGCTGCAAATTTGTCAAACTCAAAGACACCCATTGGTCCGTTCCAAACAACAGTCTTGCAGTCTGCTAGAGCATTCTGAAACACTTTAATGGAATCAGGCCCAATATCCAGGCCCATCCAGCCGTCGGGAATATTTTCTACACTGACGGTTTGCGAGTTGGCATCGGCGGCAAAGTTATCAGCAACCACTACATCAGTAGGTAACAAAAATTCTACGCCCTTTGCTTTGGCCTTTTCTTCCAGAGACTTTGCCAGATCAAGAAACTCATCTTCGACCAGCGACTTACCCACACTCAGACCCCGTGATTTGTAGAAGGTGAAGATCATGCCACCACCGATGAACAGCTTATCAACCTTTTCCAGCAGAGCTTCAATCACGGTAATTTTACTGGATACCTTAGAACCACCGATGATTGCAGCCAGAGGCCGTTGAGGAGATTCGATCGCCGCCTGCAAGTACTTCAGTTCCTTCTCAATCAGGAAACCGCCCACAGAGGGATTCAAGTAGTGGGTAACTCCTTCTGTAGAGGCATGGGCGCGGTGAGCCGTACCAAAGGCATCATTCACATAGAGGTCAGCCACAGAAGCAAGCTGCTTGGCAAATTCGGGATCATTCTTTTCTTCACCGGGATGGAAACGGACGTTTTCCAACAACAGCACGTCCCCATTGTTCATGGCACTGACTTTGGTCATCACATCTGCGCCAATACAGTCATCCGTCTTGACCACAGGTTTACCTAGCAATTCCGACAGGCGTTTTGCCACCGGAGTCAGGCGGAATTTATCGACAGCACGGGCGGCAAAATCATCCCCTTTCGGGCGGCCAAAGTGACTGGCGAGAATAACTTTTGCGCCCTTAGAGGTCAGATCCTGAATGGTGGGCAGAGCAGCCCGGATCCGGGTATCATCCGTGATGCTGCCCTGATCATCCAGGGGCACGTTGAAATCAACCCGAACCAGAACCCGCTTCCCAGATAAGTCGGCAGACGATAAGTTTGCTACGGTCTTCTTGGACACCGAAACCTCCTGAATGAGTTTTTGGAATGAGTCTTTTTACCTATTCATATTTTTTCACATTTTGTCATTTCTCATTGACCTGATTTGACTTTTGTGACAAAGCGGAATCAGGAGTGGATAAAACCAGGAAGATATTAGAGACAGGGGAAGGGTAATAGGGGGAGAGGATAGATGGGATAATGGGTGGAAAGATAGAGACGTTTTGGGAAAACGTCTGGCTGAGTGGGAGGTAGAGATGTTTTGGGAAAACGTCTTTCAGAGGATGATCAGAGAGAGAACTGGAGATCAACAATATGTTTGAAACGGTTTTATTTTCAATTGACCAAAGCCGAGAGTCCCGCCAGGCGGCTGAAACAGTAGCGAATCTGGTCAAAATTCACAATAGCCGTTTGGTAATTTTGTCTGTTGTTGAGACTCACGAAGAGGGTGAGGTCGCACCGACGATCGATCGCAGATCGTCTCCGGAGGCGATCGCGGAACTGCTGGAAAGTGCGAAGGCGCTTTTCTCTCAACAAGGGATTGAAGCGGAAACGATCGAGCGGCAAGGGAAGCCTGCTTTTACAATCTGTGATGTGGCCGACGAAATTGCAGCCGATTTAATTATCATGGGCTGCCGAGGCATTGGCCTTACGGATGAGGGGGCAGCCGACAGTGTCACGAATCGTGTCATTAACCTTTCACCCTGCCCAGTGTTGATTGTTCCATAGGTTCTGGAGAGTAGGAGGTGGGGGGATGGGATAAGATAAAGAGCTCTCATCAAAGACGGCTAATGCTTCTCGCACCCAAGGGGCTATTTGTACGATCGCACCTTCCCCTTGCAGAAGGAACGTAATTAATTCTAGAGTGTCTGGCTCATCATCTACGACTAAAGGTTGCAGATGATGGAGCCGTTGAGCGGAGGGAGATGCTAAAGCAGTTGGCTCAGTATCCAGATCTGCTTCTTGCTGAGTTTTCAGGAGCGGCAGTTGTACAATGAATTGTGAATTGCTTGATTAATTTTTAACTTATGGTTTCTAATTCATAATTAATGTTTATTTCTCGACTTTTCATTGCCTGTGCGAATAACTCTGTGGGAAGGGCTTGTTCAACGGGCCAAACTCCAGGTTTGCTGAGATGACCAGAAAGGATAAATTGGGCAATTAGTCCGGCTCCTAAGCCTGTAGCCAGGGCCGCACTGGGGTAGGTAAAGGTGGCCCAGTAGTGGGTAGGCTTGCCATCTTTTTGGCCTGTGAGGTCGGCTCGTAGAGCTACGCCAATACCGCTGAAGCGATCGGTTACTGAGGTCATAGCGCGGCTAACGGTAGACAAGAATTGAATCACCTGGACGTTTTGGAGCATCGGGGCTGGCAAGCCGTTAGCCATGATCCAGGTGAGGTGATTATACAGATCGGGAATGGTGCCGAATTTGACGGTAACGGTCTGCGCTGGAAAACTCTCAACCAGGGTGAAAGACTCCGGCATGTCGAACCAGTACACTCCGGTTTTGCCAAACGGTGCTGGAAACTGAATCACTTGCCGATCGGTGTAAGGCTTTACGGTTTGCCATTGCCCATTTACCCAAACTGGAAATGGATGCTGAATCGTCAGAAAGGTGGTCTGGAGGACGGCTGGGCCGGCTCCCCCGGAACCGCCCACGGCATAGCTGAGATGAATCTCCTGCACCTGATCCAGTTGCTCGACCCCCTGCCGCGCCAGGCTATTGGAAATACCAGGGAAGACTCCTGTGTTGATCAGGGCAGTTACCCCAGCCTGTTGAGCCGCTTCCCGAAGTTGCAAAGCGGTTTTTGTAAAAGCCCGATCGTCACTGACATCGATGTAATTTACCTGGTGTTCAATGCAGGTTTTCAAAATACTGACATCCCGGTAACGGAAAGGGCCAGCACAATGAATCACCAGATCATGAGCCGCGATCGCCTGACGTAATCCTTCCTGATCGGCCAGATCCAGAGCAAGGAACTGGACACGATTGTCAGGATAATTCTGCAACTCCTGCCTCGAAGCCGCTGTTCTACCCGTGATCGTAATTGTCGTTTCAGTATGGGGCAGTAAATCCGCTATAACTCCCTGACCAACGTGTCCCCGTCCACCTAATACCAGTACCCGTTTTGTCAACTGATCAATTTCCCCGAACCAATTAACCAATTGTCCTAAAATACCCTATTCCTTCGCACCAATCCGCTTACGGCGCTGACCGCTCTGCGATCCACGCCTCAGCGGTGTCCACCGCCTCCTCAAGACCATAACCGACGAGTGAGTCGGATAGAAATACATTCTCGTGGCCCAGCGATCGCAGCATCCCTGTCCGCTCCAGCTGCCGCCGCACGGACGGTGCCACCCCCACCAGCATCAGCAGGCTCTTCTGGCTACGCAGAGCCTCGCCGTAGCGGCTGAGCACATCCAGAAAGGTGCTTCCCAGGTTTGTCTCACCCCGCAACCTCAGAATCACCACGGCGTGGCGCGAGTTCTCTGTCACCTTGGGTAGCTGCTCGTTAAACACTGGTGCTGCCGCAAAGAACAGACTGCCATAGGGTACCAGAATTGTCACTTGCCCACCGGGCACCTCTTTAGGTGGCTCGACTTCGAGCGGGTACTGCCCTGGCTCTATGCGCCAGGCAAACACCTGCACCCGGTTTGACTGCTGAATAACGTACTTTGCAACTCGGTAATGATCTGGCGAATTTGTGCCTGATTCTGATTGGTTTGAATGACTAACGGATGCTCAGATGCCAGGAGCGATCGCGGTTTCCGATACAGTTCAGGAGACTGTTCAAACAGATTTCGCTTGGTGGTGCAGAAAACTCCTGAAACCCCTATAAATCAAGGATTCTCACCGA
>NZ_JBRAGO010000103.1:0-16327 GCF_052746595.1 Leptodesmis sp. | reverse complement strand
AATTCATTCTAAGAGGTGGATGACAATTGATTTGATGAACGGTTCACTGATTTCGATAGTTTCTTCTGTTGCAAGAACTCTGCACAATCTTGAGCCTCTAACAATTAAGTCAGGTGGGAGGATCATACAATGCTATACAAATAGCGCTTGTTGGAGGGACTGGCTGCTTGAGGGCTGGTGTTCCTCTTAATTATCCACTAACCCCTGTCCCCCTCCCTTACCAGTTACAATCAAGGCGATCGCGTTCCTGGGAGAACTTCATTGCCTACACTGGGTGTCAACATTGACCACATTGCAACCATCCGACAAGCCCGCCGTACTGTCGAACCAGACCCAGTCGCGGCGGCTGTCCTGGCAGAGTTAGCTGGAGCTGATGGCATTACGGTGCATCTGCGAGAAGACCGGAGACACATTCAAGACCGGGATGTGCGCTTGCTGCGGCAAACGGTGCGAACTCACCTGAACCTTGAGATGGCCGCAACCGATGAAATGGTGGCGATCGCCCTGGACATCAAACCCGATTACGTGACTCTGGTTCCCGAACGACGGGAAGAAGTAACCACCGAAGGGGGATTGGATGTTGCGGGACAGGTTGGGCGGATGGCTCAGGTGGTCAATGAACTGCAACGAGCTGGAATTCCCGTCAGTCTATTTATTGATGCAGATGAGAAACAAATTGATGCATCAGCGTTGGTGGGAGCCAAATTTATTGAATTACACACGGGCCAGTATGCCGAAGCGAAAAGAGAATCGGAACAACAGAAAGAGTTGAAAATCTTGGAAGAGGGTTGTAAACGGGCGCTCGCCTTTGGCTTACGGGTGAATGCAGGTCACGGCCTCACCTACTGGAATGTCTATCCTGTGGCCTGCCTACCAGGAATGGAAGAACTGAATATCGGCCACACCATTATCAGTCGTGCCGCTCTCGTCGGAATGGAACGTGCCGTCCGGGAAATGAAACAAGCCATCAGGGGAGAGTTATAAATCCCCCAATCCCCCATCCTTGATCCCCGACCCCCTAAGTTATGAGTTGTGAATTAGTCTCTCAAGGCGATCGCTCTCTCGATAAAATCAGAGTTTGTAACTCAACCCTTAGACCTTTTCAAAACTCAGCGTTATGCAGACCTATTACTATGTGCTGGCTAGTCAGCGATTCATCAACGAGGAACCCCTGGAAGAAGTTTTGAAGGAGCGGACTCGTCACTACCAGGAACAGGAAAAAGAAATCGACTTCTGGTTAGTCCACCAACCTGCTTTCTTGGAAGCTCCTGAACTGGCCTCTGTAAAAGCAAAATGCCCCCAACCCGCCAGTGCCATTATTTCCACGAATCCTCAGTTTATTACCTGGCTAAAGTTGCGCCTGGAGTTTGTGCTGACCGGAGAGTTTCAAGCTCCTTCAGACAGTATTCCGCAACCTCTGGCCTCTCTCGTTCCTGCAGCTTAGGAATAAAAACTGAAGACCCTTGTATTCCGTAGGATGTGTGAGCACAGCGTAACGCATCCTACATCAGACCTGACACCCCCCATATCGGTGTATGGATTTAAGTATTCAAAGAATCACAGGTTGGTTTTGTTCAGCCCTGATGATGCCTCCGTTGATTCTGAGTTTTGGGCTGATGGTTCAATCACAACCTTTGCCAGTTCCCTCACCGGGTAGTTCATCGGCCAATCAGAATTTGGCCTGCCAACCTCCTGCGTCAGGGGAGTATTTATTACTGGTCGTCACTCGCACTTCTGATAGTCAAACCCAGGTGAAGCAGTTACTACCACCGAATACATCAGTAGCAATATGTAACTATCTGAATGACACAGTGACGCGGGTTGGTGGTTTTAGAACCGTAGAGCGGGCGAATGCCTGGGCGCGCTACATCACCGATACCACAGGATTGGCAGCCTTTGTAGCTCGTCCTGCAGAAACCCCTGCGTCTCCAAACCCAGTCTCTGGAACCCCAGGACAGGCATCAACTCTCCCCTCTCCTGGTGGGACTAAGCCAGTTGAACCTGCTCAAACCGCTACCCAATCATCTGCCAATTTATCGACCGGGTACAATCCTAAACCGCTAGGCCCCGGATATGCAGTCTTGGTTGATTACTTTAATCAACCGGAACTAGCTACTAGAGTGCAACAGCTGCTGGGTAGGCCGATTGGAGTCGTATCTTATGGTCAGCGCCCTTACCTCCTGGCTATCTATACAACGGATCAAAATGCCGCCCACATAACGCTTCAGGCTCTCAGCGATCGTGGCTTTTGGGCTACTATTGTGGATAGTCGTCGAGTTGTCCTGTTACGACAATCAGTCGCATTGCAGTAGAGCAATTATTGCAAAACGTTTCTAGGAGGGTTGGGTAGGTTTTGTAGAAGAGCAGAGGCGATCGAGCACCTGATCGGCAGTCATCAGTCTTTTAAGAACGACTTGACCAATATTCTTGGCAGCAGCTTCAACGTCAATTCCCTCACCGGGTTTGACTTCCACCATTAGAACGGCATCCTCAACTCGGTATAGCCAAAGTTGTTCCCCATTCTCCCAAATACAAAGATGCATCTGCTGGATGTGCGGTTTACGCCGCCAACCGCTCTCATTCCACAGCCCTCCCAGTTCCCATACCCGACCGACAATCCAGCCGTCCGATAAAAAGAAGTACTTCACCAATAAACCAGATGCAAGCGCGTTGCAATCGCCTGCTCAATAGTTTAGCTCATTGTTCTCAGGGAAGGGTGAGGGGTGAGGAAACCGTTCGATCAATTTGTAGCAATGTTCCGGCGGAATGTTTCTACAAAATACCGCTTTGATTAAGGTTAGTTAATGTCGTATGAGATGATGAAGAGACATCAACATTTTGTAAATCGGCAACCGCACATAGAACTATGGCTCAAATTCAGTTTTCCAGAGGGATTGACGAAGAGGTAATTCCTGACGTTCGCCTAACTCGTTCACGTGATGGCAGCAATGGTACAGCGACCTTTTACTTCCAAAATCCCAAAGCGCTCAGCAACAGCAACACTGAAAGCATCACGGGGATGTACTTGATTGACGAGGAAGGGGAAATTAGCACCCGGGAAGTGAAAGCGAAGTTTATCAATGGTCAACCAGAAGCCATTGAAGCGACCTATTTGATTAAATCAGTAGAACAATGGGATCGGTTCATGCGCTTTATGGAACGGTATGCAGAAGAACACGGACTAGGATTTACGAAGTCCTAAGCTATGATGGCTATTCCCCATCCCGATGCTATAGAGTTTGCCGTCGGTTGTGCTGTCGTGACCGTAAGTGATAGCCGGACACTGCAGGACGATCGCAGTGGTCAACTTATCCAACAGCTGCTGACAGCCGCCGGACATCGGATCCAGGTTTATACGCTGGTCAAAGATGAACCCGCCCAAATTCAGGCTCAAATTCAGACACTCAAGCAACAGCCTGACGTGGATGTATTGATTCTCAATGGGGGCACGGGAATCGCTCCCAGAGACACCACTTACGATGCGGTCGTTGCGCTGTTAGAAAAAACCCTGCCAGGATTTGGTGAACTCTTTCGCATGTTGAGTTACCAGGAAATTGGATCACGAGCGATCGCCTCCCGTGCCATTGCAGGAACGATCAATAGTCAACTGATCTTTGCCATTCCTGGTTCCACAAAAGCCGTAGCTCTGGCGATGGAAAACCTGATCCTGCCAGAGCTACGGCATCTCGTGAGCCAGCTTAGAGAAAAAGGGTCTTAATTTCGGATAATTACCGCTCGAGATATTCCGCCGGAACGTCTCGAGCTTTATTTTTCCAGGTTAATCGCTTGCTTTTCGAGGTTGGGGCGTTGAGGCTGAGCCAGGATAATTCTTTCTAGCTCAGAAATTGCACCCGCATATTGAGGGTCTTGGGGAGTTGCCAATAGTTTAGGATTAGACGCCAATCGCTTCCGATCCTGCTCGGTCAAGTCAATTTTAATATCGGGGGAAATTCCCTTATGGCTAATATCTATCCCTTTGGGGGTGTAGTAGTGAGCGATCGTCACAGCCAGACCGGAACCGTCCGATAGGTTATGGACAGACTGCACAAGTGCTTTACCAAAGGTCTGACTGCCCACAATCGTAGCCCGTCCATTGTCTTTCAAAGCTCCTGTCAAAATCTCACTAGAACTAGCAGAATTGCCATCTACCAGAACGACCAGGGGTAGCTTGGTCATTGCAGTTTGGTTATTGGTAATCTCTTCACTCTTACCCTTGCGATCGACCGTGCGCACGATCGCTCCCTGATCCATCCACATGCGGCTAATTTCCACACTGGCTTGCAGGAGGCCACCGGGATTCCCCCGTAAGTCCAGGACAAATCCATCAACTTTTTGCTCGGTTAAGCTCTTGATCGCCTTCCGCATCTGTTCAGCGGCATGAGAGCTAAATTCATTCAAGCGAATATAGCCAATGCGTCGAGTACCTTCCTGGTTGAGCGAATACCGTACCGTAGGTAATTCAATCCGGGCACGGGTCAAGGCTAGGGTGAAATCTGTAGTTCCTGGCCTACGAATTTTTAGGTTCACCTGGGTTCCAACATCGCCCCGAATGAGATTGGATGCATCCTCAACGGTCATTCCTTTGGTGGATTTACCGTTAATGGATAGGATACGATCTCCCGGCTTAAGTCCCGCTTTTAGGGCCGGAGAATTCTCGATTGGTTCCACAACCGTTAGCACTTTGGTCTTTTCATTAACTTCTAAACGAATCCCTACTCCAGAGAGTTCCCCAGAGGTTTGATCTGTCAGCGATCGATATTGAGCCGGATCCATGAAGCGAGTATAGGGATCTCCAAGTTGCTCCAAGGCTTTCCGCAGTGCCTGATAGGCATCCTTTTTGGATGTGTAGTTCTTACTTAATAAAGACTGTCGCGTTGCCTGCCAATCTACATGATTGAAATTACCGTCCACATATTCCCGGTTAACAATCTGCCATGCCTCGTCCAAGACGGCCTTAGGACTGTCTTGAAGAGCAGCTCGGACACGACCTAAACCTGGGCCAAACAAAAATACCGCGGCAGTAGCCGCAACTGCTCCTCCAAATAATGCCAATTTAGGGAGGGAAAGACGCTTCGGAGTTCGGTTCATTGAATTAACTATATGAGAGTTGAAAATTCAGCTTGCTGCAGGGACTGTAGAGCACGCCTCACACTGCCATTGACAACTTAATACCCTCGAAACCGGATTTGCTACCACTACTCAGGTTTACAGAAAAAGCCAGAGAGGAGATGACGGTCTCTGCCAGGTTGGTAATCACTAGCCAGCTACATCACAATACGCTTGCGATTGGCTGTCAATCTATAAAGCAGATGACAGTTCACCGATTGTCTTGGATGTTAAGCCACTGAAGCACTCTAACTACTTATAACGCACTCTAACTAAAGGGATAGACTGGAGAAAGTCTTTACGACAATCTAACCAGAGATTTTCAATTTCGACTAGGGGTGTTCACATAAATTTTGCTGAATTTATTTTATCTCGCTTTTATGAAAATTGAAGATTGATTACGTCTGGTGGAAGCCTTAATGCTGGCTTCGCTGATACAGACTAGTTTATTGATTAATATGTCTTGGCAGGCAGGGTGTATGACATCTTCGTCGCGTGGCACCAAAAGTTGGATTAGCTCGTTAGTTACCGGTACGATCGCTGTTGCCGCTTTAGCTGGAGTTGTTTGGATGCAGCGATCTCAGCTCGATCGTCCATCTCAATGGGTAGAAAATCCTAAGCAGGCTGAGCGGCAGGAAGCCCTACGGTTGGCCCTGCTGAAGCAATCACCCAGTTTTGGCTTTGATAATGTGTTGGCCGATTGGACGTTTCTCAATTTTCTGCAATATTTTGGGGATGACCCAGCCCGCGAAAAAACCGGCTTTTCTCTCAGTCCCCAGTATTTCGACATCATTACTCAGCTAGATCCCCGCTTTGTGGAGGCTTATCTGTTTCTTTCAGGAAGCATTTCTTATCAGCTTGGTCAACCAGAATTAGCCATTAGTCTCATGCAGCGGGGAACCAAAACCCTGTCACCCCACATTAATCCCAAAGCCTTCCAGGTTTGGCGATTTATGAGTCTGGATCAATTATTGTTGTTGGGAGATATTCCAGGAGCAATTCATTCCTTACAAATGGCGGCGAAATGGGTTGAAGGCACTCCGTATGCCGAATATGCCCTCCTGTTTGAGCAAACGGCTGATTTCCTGAAGAAGGATCCCAACAGTAAACCTGTCCGCATTGCCTCCTGGGCCACTATCTATCAACAAGCGGCAGCGATCGGCGACAAGCAAACCCAGGAGCGAGCTAAACAACAAATTGAAGCCCTGGGTGGAAAAATTTCTGTCGTGGATGGCAAATTAGTCATTGAAAGTCCACCTGCTGCTCCAGCTAAGACCAGGACGGGGAAACAGCGGTAGGGGGAGTGAGCTTTAAGTTTTGAATTGGCTTTTGCCAATGACGAATGATCAGAGACAGACGACAGTTTTACCCTAGCCACTATCCACTATTTACTCAGGAACGATCGCCACTTTCACTACCTGCCGCTGCTTCATGGCTTCAAACACATTGCCCAGTTCGGTCAGGGGTTGTTCGCCACTGAGTAATAATTCCAGGGATAAAGTGCGACTGGCTAACAGGTTCAGGGCGGCCCGGACGTATTGCGGGGTGTTGTGAAAAACTCCCTTTAATGTAAGTTCGCTGTAGTGAAGTTGGTCGGTATTGACCGTGATGGTGGAATCTCGCGGACAGCCGCCGAATAAGTTGACGGTAGCTCCCGGACGGGCGCAGGCGATCGCCAATTCCCAAACCGAGGGAATCCCCGTCGCTTCGATGACCACATCGGCCCCCCAACCATCGGTTAATTGTTTGACCAGACCGGGAACGTCTTCGACCTGCTTATAGTTGAAGGTTTTTACAGCTCCCAACTTCTCTCCAATTTGGAGCCGCTGGTCATTGCCACCAAACAGGAACACTTCTGTCAAGGGAGATTGACGAATTGACTCCTGGCTCCACTCTGCTAATCCAGAAGCTAATGCTGCCACAAACATTAAACCAATAGCTCCATCCCCCAATATCACGACCCGATCGCCTGGTTTAACATTGGCACGCGCCGCCCCATGCAGCACGCAGGCCAGTGGCTCCGTCATGGATGCCAGGGCGAAGGGCAGATGATCGGGAAGGGGTAACAAGTTTTGCTGTACGATCGGGGCAGGAATCTTCAGGTATTCTGCAAAGGTGCCATTGTTGAACAGCAAATTCTGGCAGAGAGAATATTCTTGCTTTCGACAGAAAAAACAGTTGAGGCAGGGTGCCGAGTTATTGGCCACCACGCGGTCGCCCACTTGCCAACCTGTTACCCCTGCCCCCAACGCGACAATCGTGCCAGCGGCTTCATGACCAAACAGGGTAGGAGGTTTCAGCATCTTCGCATGTCCTCCTCTCCGCCAGACTTTTAGATCGGTGCCACAGGTGGTAGCCGCGTTCACCCGGATCACCACTTCTCCAGCCGCAGGAGAGGGATCTGGAACTTGCTCTAACCGTAAATCTTCCTGACCGTACAATAGTGCAGCTAACAATCTGATCTGGCTCCAAAGTTCCACTAATTCATCTTACTGGGTTAGGGGGACATGGGTGGATGGGGAGGCGGGTGGATGGGGAGGTAGGGACGTTTCACCGAACCGCTTGTATACAAGAGGAGTTGGTAGAAAATCTGGAGTATGGAGCCAAATGGAGAACAGCCCGATGGAAGTAATTGGCCTGATTCCCTGTGGTGGACAGGCAACTCGTCTGGCCCCCCTGCCGCTCAGTAAAGAGTTATATCCTGTTGGGTTGGGATCGCTGCCAGAGGGCAAACTACGTCCCAAAGTGGTCAGCCATTACCTGCTGGAAAAAATGCGTCTGGCCGGAATCCGCAAAGCTTTTTTGATCCTGCGATCGGGTAAATGGGATCTGCCTGCCTATTTTGGGGATGGGAAATTGGTGGATATGCATCTAGGCTATCTGATGCTGGGGTTGCCCTATGGAGTGCCCTATACCCTGGATCAAGCCTATCCCTTTGTCCAGAATGCGCGGGTAGCGCTGGGATTTCCGGATATTCTGCTGCAGCCAGACGATGTGTATGTACGGTTGATTGCTCGTCAGTCTCGCACAGGGGCGGATGTGGTGTTGGGACTGTTTCCCTGCGATCGCCCTGAAAAAGCAGGCATGGTGGACTTCAATCCAGACAGTGGCTGTGTTGAGCAGATTATCGAAAAACCCCGGCAAACGCACCTGCGCTTTATGTGGGCCGCTGCTGTGTGGACTCCTGCCTTTACTCAGTTCTTGCACGAATATGTAGCTGAGCAAGAATTAATCATCAGTGCTCAGAGCCAAGCTGAAGCAGGCAAGGAATTGCCGATCGGGGATGTGATTCAGGCGGCGATCGCAACGGGGATGCGGGTGGAAACAGAAGTATTCGAGACAGGAGTTTATCTCGATATCGGCACACCCGAAGATCTGGTGTTAGCCGTGCAGCAGTATACACAATATCCTCTAAGGTAAATCGGTGTATCCCATGAGGTAGCGATCGCACTCCCGCGCCGCTTCTCGACCTTCATTAAAGGCCCAGACGACTAAACTTTGACCGCGACGACAATCACCAGCGGCAAACACGCCGGGAATGGTGGTAGCATATTTCCCGTAGTCGGCTTTGATGTTGCTGCGGGGGTCGCGATCGAGTCCCAGCGCATCCATCAGCGGCTGTTCTGGCCCCAGGAAGCCCATCGCCAGCAGTACCAGTTGGGCGGGGAGAATTTTTTCAGTGCCGGGAATGGGTTGGGGAATGAATTGGTCTTTCTCGTTGCGTTCCCACTGCACCTGAACGGTGTGAACCGCTTTTACATGACCGTTTTTATCACCCTCAAATTTGGTTGCGGTGGTCGTATATACCCGTGGGTCATCACCAAACTTAGCCGCCGCCTCTTCCTGACCGTAATCTATCCGGTAAATCTTGGGCCATTCCGGCCAGGGGTTGTCAGGGGCACGAGTTTCCGGGGGTTTGGGCATGATTTCTAACTGCACTAAACTGGTACAACCATGCCGAATGGAGGTTCCTACACAGTCGGTTCCCGTGTCGCCACCGCCAATAATTACCACATCCTTACCTTCAGCCGAGATAAAATCATCACCCCGCTGCTGATCCAATAAAGATTTGGTATTCGCGGTGAGGAATTCCATTGCAAAGTGAATCCCTTTCAACTCGCGGCCTTCGATCGGCAAATCACGGGGTTTGGTCGCTCCAATGCAGAGGACAACGGCATCAAATTCCTTTAACAAAGTTTCGGCAGGCAGGTCTTTCCCTACTTCGGTATTGCAGACAAACTTCACACCTTCCTGCTCCAGAATTCTCAGACGGCGCAGCACCACCTGTTCCTTATCCAACTTCATGTTGGGGATGCCGTACATCAGCAAGCCACCGGGACGATCGGCCCGTTCATACACCGTCACCTCATGGCCTGCGGTATTCAGTTGTGCCGCTGCCGCCAGTCCCGCAGGCCCGGAGCCAATCACCGCCACTTTCTTGCCGGTGCGTTTGGCCGGGGGATTGGGAGTGATCCAGCCTTCTTCCCAACCTTTTTCGGCGATCGAGTACTCAATATTTTTAATCGTCACGGGGGGATTGTGGATGCCCAGGACACAGGAACCTTCGCAGGGAGCAGGACAGACTCGCCCCGTGAATTCCGGGAAGTTATTGGTTTTGTGCAGGCGATCGAGGGCTTCCCGCCAGAGTCCCCGATAGACCAGATCATTCCATTCCGGGATCAGGTTATGGATGGGACAACCGCTGGCCATACCGCTGATCACAGTTCCGGTATGACAGAAAGGAGTGCCACAGTCCATACAACGCGCACCCTGCGTCCGCAGTCGATCTTCGGGCATGGGTAAATGGAATTCATCCCAGTTACGAATGCGATCGCTGGGTGCAATTTCTGAAGGTAATTCGCGGAGAAATTCGATAAAGCCAGTTGGTTTGCCCATAGTACGATTTTGGATTTACGATTTTAGATTTTGGATTGAGGGATGAAATAGTTTGGGGAGATAGGGGATGGATTAGGCTAACTAATTAAAGAAGCAGGTTAAGAGCAAGAGAGAAGAGTGATGCAAATACCAGAGAATCCAGACAATCGTGATATTCGAGAAGCATTACTTGAGCTAAGTGAGGAGTTGGGGCAGCTAGGGGGTGAGGTGAGCAAGCTAAGGAGTGAGGTAGGCCAGCTAAACAACAAAGTTGATAAACTCGATTTCAAGTTTGATACTTACCAGAAAGGCACAGATGGCACGGTAAGAATGACAACTACAATCATCATTGCAACAGCCACGGTTGTGATTATATCGGGTCTAACTCCTGCATTTACAGCTATCATTACGGCACTATCGGCTGCAAATTCAGGTTGAAGTAAAACTTTATATTTACTAGAGTTTGTTCGATTTTTCATCTTACGCTTCATTCAATATAGAATTCAAAATTTCTGGTGTTAATCCTCGCTCTTTTGCTTTCTGACTAATGTTGCTCATAATATCTTTCAGCGATCGCTTTTGCTGCGTCATATCACTCAGTTTCAAACTCAGTAAAGCCTCCATTTTGCGCTGCTGTTCTTCTGAAACAGTTTCAAATATACGGGCCGCTTCTGCATTCACTCGAATCTTAATCTCTCTAGTTTCCATGTCCATTTACTACTGATTCACTTTTAATTGTTGAATAAATTCTTTGTAATTCTCCTTATGAAGACATTCAAAGTTATCCATCCCTTTTTTAGTTAAATAGCCCTTTTTCCCTGTAAGAGGATTTTCTGCATAACTGTCAATGAAATTTAAATTTTTAGGATTGTTGTTCCAGTTAATATTAAAAGCCGCATAATTCCTGAAAAAAGTCATGTGTGCATAGTCTTGGATATGATCATGAATCCAGCAAGCTAGTGCTGTCCAATCACTTGTTTTTTATAATAAGGAACAAAGGAAGTCACAATTACACAGGCTGTTGCACCGATATATTCACCATTTCTTTTATCCCAAATGTGTCCGGCATAATTTTTTTCATTGCTGGCACAGTTGTAACCTTTTTCATTACCTCGTTGATTGACATCGCAAGAGCGGTAAGCAGAGCGAATACTGATTCTACCAAGTTCATCCTGAATTGGTTCAAGGACCTTTTCACATAAATTCTTGCCAGCTTCGATCGCTAAATCTGGATCATCAGGGATATTTGGAATGCCTTCAATCTGAGAAATTTCAGAATGCAAAAACTCCCGCATAAAAAAGCTTTTGGAGAGTTGAACTCGTCCAAATTCTTCTAAGTCTTTAACCTTTTCTGGCTTTTTCATTCCCGTCGAATGATGAAGATTTAATGCTCAGTTAAATTGTGTTCTTGATAGATGCTGTAGGGGCGGGTTTGGCAAATCAACTTTGTGCTTTGCCGTTCATCTAAGTGCGAAACCCACCCCTACCAAGGAATTTAACTTCCTCCAATGCGGGCGACATCGCGGATGTTTTCTTCAAAGGCGGCATTCAGGGCTTCATCCCCGCTGAGGTCAGAGGCGATCGCATTCTTGAGAGCCTGCAACACGCGCTTATAATCCCGTGGCATGACTTTCACGAACTTGGGTCGCATCTCCTCCCAGTGATCCAACACTTTCTGACCTTTGCGGCTGCCGGTGTAGTTCACATGGTTCTGGATTAGTTGGTAGATCTCGCTGATTTCCTCTGGGTCTTCCAGGGTTTCCAGACCGACCATGGAGGTATTGCAGCGAGTAGCAAAATCGCCTGCTTCATCCAGAATGTAAGCGATCCCGCCGCTCATCCCCGCTGCAAAGTTACGTCCGGTGGGGCCGAGAACGACGACCTTACCGCCCGTCATGTATTCGCAGCCGTGATCCCCAACCGCTTCTACGACGGTATTTACACCAGAGTTGCGGACACAGAACCGTTCTCCGGCAATCCCAGAGATGTAAGCTTCACCGCTGGTGGCTCCATAGAAAGCGACATTACCGATGATGATGTTGTCTTCTGCCGCGAAGGTCGAGACTTTGGGGGGATAGACGATGATCTTGCCACCGCTCAGTCCTTTACCCAGATAGTCATTGGCATCGCCTTCCAGTTCCAGCGTCACCCCTTTCGGGACAAAGGCTCCAAAGCTCTGACCAGCACTGCCCTGGAAGTGGAGATGTACCGTATCTTCCGGTAATCCGTACCAGTGGCGTTTGGTGATTTCGTTGCCGAGGATGGTGCCAACGACCCGGTTGGTGTTTTTGATTGGCAAGGTGGCTTTGACGGGTTCGCCTTTCTCGATCGCCCCTTTGCACAGATCCAGCAACACCGTCATGTCGAGGGATTTTTCCAGGCCATGATCTTGAGGAATCTGGCAATAGCGACCCACGTCCGGGCCGACTTCCGGCTGATAAAGAATCTTCGACAGGTCAATGCCCTTGGCTTTCCAGTGAGCGATCGCTTGCTTCGGCTCCAGCACATCGGTGCGGCCAATCATTTCATCCAGACTGCGGAAGCCAAGTTGGGCCATCAGTTCCCGCACTTCCTGTGCAATAAATTTCATGAAGTTGACCGTGTACTCTGGATCGCCGATAAAGTTCTTTCGCAGTTCGGGATTTTGGGTAGCAATCCCGGCAGGGCAGGTATTCAGGTGACAGACCCGCATCATGATGCAACCCAAAGTCACCAGAGGAGCCGTGGAGAAGCCAAACTCTTCGGCTCCCAGCAGGGCAGCAATCACCACATCTCGGCCTGTCTTCATCTGACCATCGGTTTCCACAACAATCCGCGATCGCAGATTATTCAGCACCAGCGTTTGATGGGTTTCTGCTAATCCTAACTCCCAGGGCAATCCAGCGTGTTTGATGGACGTTTGGGGTGAAGCTCCTGTACCGCCATCATAACCAGAGATCAGCACCACATCGGCATGGGCTTTGGCGACTCCAGCGGCGATCGTCCCCACACCCACTTCAGACACCAGTTTCACATTAATCCGGGCGTTGCGGTTGGCGTTCTTCAGGTCATGAATCAGTTCTGCCAGATCTTCAATAGAATAAATGTCATGGTGGGGTGGGGGAGAGATCAGCCCCACGCCAGGAGTCGAGTGCCGCACTTTAGCAATCCAGGGATAGACTTTCTTACCAGGAAGTTGGCCGCCTTCACCGGGTTTCGCTCCCTGAGCCATCTTGATCTGAATCTCTTTGGCCTGGGAGAGATAGAGACTGGTGACTCCAAAGCGACCAGAAGCCACCTGTTTAATGGCACTGTTTTTCGAGTCACCGCGATCGTTCGTCCAGGTATAGCGCTCCGGATCCTCGCCGCCTTCTCCCGTATTGGATTTGCCGCCAATACGGTTCATGGCGATCGCCAGGGCTTCGTGGGCTTCCTTGGAAATTGAGCCGTAACTCATGGCTCCCGTTTTGAAGCGGCGGGTGATGGCTTCGATGGGTTCCACCTCTTCTAGAGGAACGGGAGTACGCGGCTTGAATTCCAGCAATCCGCGCAGGGTGAAGAACTTCTGATTTTGCTCATTCACCAATCTGGCGTAGTGCTTGTAGGTTTCGTAATTCCCTGTCTGCACCGCCTTTTGCAGGGTATGAATTGTCTCCGGGCTGAACAGGTGAGCTTCCCCTTCTTTCCGCCACTGGTATTCGCCGCCGACATCCAGGGTATGACCGTTTACGTCCCGATCCGGGAAAGCATGACTGTGTCGCAGAATTGCTTCCTTAGCGATTACTTCCAGATCGGCACCCTGAATCCGGGAAGCAGTCCAGGTGAAGTATTTATCGATTACGGATTGGTTGAGGCCGATCGCTTCAAAAATCTGGGCACCGCGGTAGCTCTGCAAGGTTGAGATGCCAATCTTGGAGGCGACTTTGATCACCCCCTTGGTGACAGCTTTGATGAAATTCTTGCAGGCCGTTTTATGATCTACGTCCACCAGTAAGCCCTGTTGAATCATGTCATCCAGGGTTTCAAAGGCCATGTAGGGGTTAATCGCCCCGCAGCCGTAACCAATCAGTACCGCAAAGTGATGCACTTCTCGGGGTTCACCGGATTCCAGCACCAGTCCCACACGAGTCCGGGTGCCTTCCCGAATCAGGTGGTGATGCAGCCCGGAAACTGCCAGTAGTGCGGGAATGGGCGCATGGTTCTTGTCCACACCTCGATCGCTGAGAATAATAATATTGAAGCCCTCGGCGATCGCCTGATCCGCTGCCGCAAAAATCTGCTCCAGCGATTGCTCCAGCCCTTTCACGCCTTCTTGAGGATTAAACAGAATTGGTAGGGTAATAGACTTGAATCCATCTTCATTGACATACTTCAGCTTTGCCAACTCCGCATCACTGAGAATCGGGGTTTTCAATTCAATCAGGTGACAGCTTTCCGGCTCTGGTTGTAGCAGGTTCCGTTCCGACCCGAGCGTCGTTTCTGCCGAAGTAATAATTTCTTCCCGAATACAGTCGATCGGCGGATTCGTGACTTGGGCAAACAGTTGCTGGAAGTAGTCATAGAGCAGTTTAGGGCGATCGGACAGTACCGCTAACGGCGTATCCGCTCCCATTGAACCGACCGCTTCCACCCCATCCTTCGCCATTGGAGCTAGCAGAATCCGCAGTTGCTCAAACGTGTAGCCAAAGGCGATTTGTTGTTGAATGGTTGTGGGAGGGAGGGTATTAGGTGTTCTAATTTCCAACCCCTGCTCCCCTATCCCTGGTGCTTCCGGAAGCTGGGCTAACTCCACCATGTGCTGATTAATCCACTCGCGGTAGGGATGCTCGGTGACAATCTTGGTTTTAATTTCCTCATCGGCAACGATCCGGCCTTCTTCCATATTCACCAGGAACATCCGACCCGGTTGCAGGCGACCTTTGTGCGCCACTCGCTCCGGTTCTACAGGCAGCACTCCGGCCTCCGAGGCCATAATCACCAGATCGTCTTTCGTGACGTAGTAGCGGGAGGGACGTAGACCATTGCGATCGAGCACTGCACCCATCATCGTGCCATCAGTGAAAGCGATCGAGGCAGGACCATCCCAGGGTTCCATGAGGCAGGAGTGATATTCGTAGAAGGCTTTCTTCTCGTCACTCATGGATTCGTGGGCAGTCCACGGTTCGGGAATCATCATCATCATCGCATGGGGTAGCGATCGTCCTGCCAGAGTCAGCAATTCCAGGGCATTGTCGAAGATCAGCGAGTCACTGCCGTCGATATTGATTACGGGTTTAATCTTTTTAATGTCCTCCCCAAACAGATCGGACTCAAACAGGGATTGACGGGCATGCATCCAGTTGATGTTGCCGCGCAGGGTGTTGATTTCCCCATTATGGGCAATGTAGCGGTAGGGATGGGCACGCTCCCAACTGGGGAAGGTGTTGGTACTGAAGCGAGAATGCACCAGCGCCAGGGCACTCTCCAGGTCGGGATCATGCAAATCGGGATAGTACTGACCCACCTGCACAGGCATCAGCATTCCCTTATAGACGATCGTGCGGCAGGAGAGACTGCAGGGATACCACCAGGGATCGGTTTCGGGATTGCGGATGGTATTGTGCGATCGTTTACGGATCACATACAGCTTCCGTTCAAACGCCAAGTCGTCTACAAGATGAGAGGAGCGTTGAATGAACACCTGTTCTATAAATGGTTCACTGGCTTTGGCGGTATTCCCTAATGAAGAGTTATCCGTTGGCACATCTCGCCATCCCAGGACGGTTTGCCCCTCTTCCGTCACAATCTGCTCAAACAACCGGCGGCTCTTTTCTCGCTGAACCGGATCGGGCGAAGTATAAATCATTCCAACCGCGCATTGGCCGGGTTCTGGCAGGGAAACACCTTCAGCCGCCGCTACTTTTCTCAAAAATTTATGGGGCAGTTGCATCAAAACTCCGGCCCCATCTCCGGTATTGGTCTCGCAACCGCACGCACCGCGGTGATCCAGATTCACCAGGATTGTTAATGCCTGTTCTACAATGTCGTGCGACTTCTGACCCTTCATGTGCACGATAAATCCGACTCCGCAGGCATCGTGCTCGAACTGCGGATTGTATAAACCCTGTGGCGCTGGCAGTTGGTTAGTGTTCATTGTGATGCCCATCGATGGCGAATTAGAGGAATTAGGGATGGTTTCTAGAAAAGCAGTAATCCACTCTAGCTAGTTTGGATCTTCTAATACTTAGGCGAAGAGGGGGCAGGTCTTAAGGAAATTGTCATATCTGGAAATATGGAGATCAAGTGTGATATTTTCCTGACATTAATTTTGGGAAATAAATAGTTCTGCGTAAATATGAATAAGAGTTGGATAAGACTGGTCTTTGCC
>NZ_JBRAGO010000102.1:0-16334 GCF_052746595.1 Leptodesmis sp. | reverse complement strand
ATATTTCTATTCGCTCTAGCAGGATCCTGTGTTGTACTTAAAAGTGAGGAAACCCTAACGCTAGCCGTTTCCTTGGGAGGTACAACACTTGAGCAAACTTGGAATTGTCGCGATCGGACGGAATGAAGGCGATCGCTTGCAGCAATGCCTGCAATCTGTCGTAGGCCGCGCTGCACAAGTAATCTATGTAGATTCTGGTTCTACCGATGCCAGTGTAGAACTGGCGCGATCGCTGGGTGTCAACGTTGTTGAGTTAGATTTATCCATTCCTTTTACAGCCGCCCGTGCTCGTAATGCTGGTCTGGCTCGTCTGCTGGAAATTGCTCCTGACCTGAATTATGTCCAATTCGTTGATGGCGATTGTGAAGTCGTTGAGGGTTGGTTAGAGCAGGCTCAAAAAGTACTCAATACTCAACCCGATGTGGTTGTCGTTTGTGGCCGGCGGCGAGAACGTTACCCAGAAGCGTCTATCTACAATCACCTCTGTGATCTGGAATGGGATACCCCGATCGGAGAAGCTAAAGCCTGTGGAGGCGACGCAATGATGCGAATTTCAGCCCTCCAGGCGGTTGGTGGCTATAATCCTTACCTGATTGCTGGGGAAGAACCAGAACTGTGCGTTCGACTTCGCCAAAAGGGAGGTAAAATTCTCCGGATTAATGCCGAAATGACTTTGCATGATGCCCAAATGACGCGCTTCGGACAATGGTGGAAGCGTTCTGTACGAGCGGGATATGCTTATGCCGAAGGTTCCTGGTTACACGGAGCGCCTCCAGAATGCCACTGGGTCAAAGAAAGCCGGAGTATTCGTCTTTGGGGACTGATAATTCCAGCGCTCCTACTGACAACTGCGATTCCCACCCATGGATTCAGTCTATTGCTACTAGCAGGCTATCCCCTGATGGCCTATCGAGCTTACCGATTTGCCCATCGATCAGGGCGAACCAGAATCGAGGCATGGTTATTTGGACTGGCTTGTGCTCTAGCCAAGTTTCCTCAAGCACAAGGGCAAGTGAGATTCTATTGGGGCAAGCTGTTCAGGCGACCTTCTCGCTTAATCGAATACAATACCTCAACGTCTAAATCGAATAAGCCAGTCATTGATTTTTGAACAGCGCTTGATAAAGGTTCTCATTTCTGTGAATTGCTGATAAAGCAGAAATGAATTTCCTGTCTCTCAACTTACTATGAAGACATCTGAGACTGTCCGTGGTGAACAATTCTCAGACTTGGTTTGAATATGAAGCCTTGGTTAGCTCTTCAGAAATGGAGGGTACTCTAGTGAAGCTAAGGACATTCGTCAGGGTAAACTTTTATACTGAAAAACTTCAGGAAAAATGGCCAGGTACACTTTGGGTGCAATTTTGTTACAGGAAGGCTTAATTACTAAAAGCCAACTGTATAGTGCCCTTGAAAAGCAGCAACAGCAGGCTGAAACTGTTGGATGGCAACTACTTGGTGAGATGCTTGTAAAGTCCAAGTTAATCTCTAAAGGAGAACTTAAAGGGGTACTAGAAAGACAAGCTAGCCTTCATAACCTGAAACTTTTTAGTGTTTTGAGTCATTCCTCTCTACACAGTCGGTTTAAACGAACTCTGAATATTGTAGGCGCGATCACAGGACTTTTTACCCTGCTCATTCTCTTGCCCCTCCTCGCCCCAGCCATATATCTTAGTTCACCGAGGCCAGTTTTTGTCACCCAGCCAAGAGTGGGGTTACGGGGAAAACATTTTCTGCTTTGGCGATTTCGCACAGCCTCCCCTCATGCAGAAAGACAAAGACTGAAGCTGGCCTACCAAAAAGGTAATAAGCTTTTTGATCAAGCTCATGAACCCTTAATCACACCAATTGGTAAACTTCTCAGGTATTTTTATTTAGACGAACTCCCCCAGTTCTACAACATCCTGAAAGGTGACATGAGCCTGGTAGGTACACGCCCCCCTACCTTGGGTGAGGTTAGTTTTATACCCGAGGAGATTGGCAACGATTAGCGGTAAAACCTGGTTTAACAGGTTTGTGGCAGACCAATCAACGAAAGTATGAAATGAACTTTGAAGAAATTCTTGAAATGGATTTTGCGTACATTGATGGATAGAGCTGTCGTTTAGATCTTATGATTCTCACCAGTATATTCTTTCATGTTTTATTCGGCTCAAGGCGCGATCGTCGCAGGCTCTTTCATTCTAAGGGCTTTAATAACCAGGTTAAAATTTTGAATGTACCATTTGATAATCTGTCAGTAGTGCAGTTTCTAGAAACGCTGAAGAGTGGTGTGGTATTTACTCCTAACGTGGATCACCTGATGAAACTTCAACGGGATCCAGAATTTTTCAAAATTTATCTCAACGCTGACTATAGAGTATGTGATAGTCAAATCCTAATATATGCATCTCGCTTCCTTGGAACTCCTCTCAAAGAAAAAATATCTGGCTCTGATTTCTTTCCTCTCTTCTGCCGATTTCACAGAAACAATGAAGACATTACCATCTTTCTGCTTGGAGGTGCTCAAGGAGTTGCAGACAGAGCAAGAGCCAGAATTAACGCTAAGATTGGGCGAGATATCGTAGTGGGTGCTTACTCTCCTTCTTTTGGATTTGAGAAGAACGAGCAGGAATGCCTGGAAATTATTGAAATGGTTAATCAGTCTAAAGCAACTGTTTTAGCTATAGGAGTTGGTGCTCCAAAACAGGAGAAGTGGATTGATAAATATAAAGACAAGTTCACCCATGTCAAAATCTTCTTCGCCGTAGGTGCAACTATTGACTTTGAAGCAGGAATTGTTCGACGTGCTCCTCGCTGGATGAGCAAAATGGGACTTGAGTGGCTCTTTAGAATTTACTCCGATCCCAAACGACTTTGGAAACGTTATTTGGTTGAAGATTTGCCCTTTTTCTGGCTACTGCTTAAACAAAAATTGGGAGTTTATCAGCCTCCTTCTTTCACATCTTGCAAAAAATCATCAATGGAGGATCGGTAGAACAAAATCAGGCTTTTGTAAAAGAACAAGGATAGAGAAAAAGATAATTGAGAATGGAAAAGACTTTATGTCCTCAATGATTTATGCCCGCTCAGGTGACATAGCATGCTCATAACTGGCATACGCCAGCTTGAATCGACCCAGTCGTTGCAATGCCCACCCCGAAATATCCATGCTTCTTGATCAGCTGGGTAAATGCCGATCGCCCGATCGCAACTTTCCAATGCCTCCTCATACCGCTCTAAGTAAATCAGCATGACGGCCCGAAATGTCCAGGTCTGGTAACTATCTGGTTCTAGTTCCAGTGCTTGCTCAAAACTGGCTAGAGCTTCTACATACCTGTTCAAGGTCGCCAAAGCCTCGCCCCGATGATACCAGGTCAACCAGTGATGTGGTCGCCAACGGATTGCCATATCGAACTCCGATACAGCTTCTTGATGAAAGCCATCTTTTGCCAGGGCTATTCCTCTTTGAGTGAGACGCTCAGCGACTCTCGTGTCACCTTCAACAGTGCTCAAAAGCTGCGATCGCATATTCATAAAAACCTTGACCAGGTTAGGGGATACAAGTTACTCAACCTGACGAAAACAACTCACATTTGGATCAATTGAATCAATCTGGAAAAAGCACCCACTTTCATAGCAATTTTCCAAACACACCTTCAGGGAAACGCACCTGCAACATTCACTACAGCTTTCACTTACTGCCACCACAGCTTTCACTTACTGCTTGAGAAAGCTTGTGCGTGATCCTAACAAGCTTCATGTTACTCTGACCTGAAATTGTAAACTTACGTTACATTAAACCAAGTCCAGCTAGAGAGCGGCCGTTTTCCTGTAAGAGAATCTACGGTTCTGGCCTTGGACAAGGTTTGACTTATCAGCCTGCTGAAGAATTCATGTTGAGATCAGGCTTAGAATAGATCGCCTGAAGCAATAGCCCCTGTAGAAAGACATAGTTGTTACATAGGAAGCTATGGACGTGATGATTGCATGAGGAGGGTGAGGATATGAAGAAGCAAACGATTGGACTGTTGTTTGGCGGATGTTCGGGTGAACATGAGGTTTCGATCGTATCGGCAAGGGCAATCGCTGGAGCCTTAACAGCGGCAGGTAACGCAGAAAAGTATCATTTAATACCGTTCTATATCCAGAAAGATGGCCTCTGGTGTGGGCAACAGATTGCTCAAGAAATTTTGCACTCAGGCAAGCCTCTCCAGATCACCAATTCTTCAACAGCAACGCTTGCGAGTAAAAGGTGGCAATTTCCAGCAGAGGTTGCCCAGGTAGATGTTTGGTTTCCGATCCTGCATGGGCCAAATGGAGAGGATGGCACAGTACAGGGCTTACTCAAACTCATGCAGGTTCCCTTCGTTGGGTCGGGCGTTTTAGGCTCTGCGGTGGGAATGGATAAAATTGCAATGAAGCAAATATTTGCTCAGGCCGGGTTGCCTCAAGTGAAGTATATAGCAGTGACACGATCGCAAATCTGGTCAAATCCCTGCATTTACTCAAAACTCTGCGATCAGATTGAAGCGACTCTCAGTTATCCCTGTTTTGTCAAACCTGCGAATTTAGGTTCCTCCGTCGGCATCTCCAAAGTCCGGAACCGGCATCAACTGGAAACAGCCCTGGATAATGCTGCCACCTACGATCGACGCTTAATTGTAGAAGCAGGGGTTGTCGCACGGGAAGTGGAGTGTGCCGTATTAGGCAATGATCAACCCAAAGCTTCTGTAGTAGGTGAAATCACTTACCAAAGTGACTTTTACGACTACGAAACCAAATACACCACAGGTAAAGCTGATTTGATTATTCCTGCCCTCCTCCCCCCCGCCATGACCGAACGAATCCGGGAACTGGCGCTTCAAGCTTTCCGGGCAATTGATGCATCGGGACTGGCACGGGTTGATTTTTTCTACATAGAATCAACTCAAGAAGTGTTCATTAACGAAATTAATACCTTACCCGGATTTACAGCCACCAGTATGTATCCAGAACTTTGGAAAGAGAGTGGTCTCTCCTTTGTGGAACTGGTCGATCAATTAGTTCAACTAGCATTGGAGCGACACGATGCAATCAAGCTGAACCCGGAAATTGCAGAATGATTTCGTTAATTCCAAAGATAATGGGGAATTCTATTACAAGAACATTAGTCTAAAGTTCCAGATATTACTTGTAACTAAAGTCACATCTTCCTAAGTTACCACTGACATCCTCAGAGTCTTGAGGATGTTTTCTATAAAGGGTTTCAGAGAACAGTAGGGCCTGTTTATTCATTTTTTATGAAGTGGGCCTCATTCACGTTGGTTGAGCAAAAGGTTTCAGGTTATAACGCTTAGTGGTTGCTCTTTATGCTCTCAAGCTCGAATTCATTTAAGGATTCCAGCAATGCTTTAATGAACGGTGGAATTAGAAGTCGAAGGAAATTGGAATGAACGTTCTGCCCACAGAAATCCCTGATGTCCTGATCATCGAACCTCGTGTCTTTGAGGACGATCGCGGTTTTTTCATGGAGAGCTACAACAGTAGAACGTTTGCTGAAAAAGCTGGAATCACTGAACAATTTGTTCAAGATAACCATTCTCGCTCCTGCAAAAACGTTTTGCGAGGTTTGCATTATCAGATTCAGCAGGCTCAAGGCAAGCTGGTGCGAGCTACGGTCGGCAGCATTTTTGATGTGGTGGTCGATATTCGCAAGCAGTCTCCCACTTTTGGGCAATGGGTGAGTTGCACGCTAACGGCTGAAAACAAACGATTGCTCTGGGTACCTGCAGGCTTTGCTCATGGATTCCTGGTTCTTTCAGATGTGGCAGAAGTGCTATACAAAACGACCGACTACTATGCACCGCAACATGAGCGTTGCATTCTTTGGAATGACCCTGATATCGCTATCGATTGGCCGTTGACAGAAGAACCAATTTTGTCATCCAAAGATAAGGCTGGCAAACCCTTTGGGATTGCAGAAGTTTTCTCTTAATACTCACTAAACCCGAACATTATCCTATGAAAGCACTCATCTTGAGCGGTGGTAAAGGTACCCGGTTACGGCCTCTTACCTATACGGGGGCCAAGCAACTAGTTCCAGTGGCTAATAAACCGATTCTATGGTACGGCATTGAATCCATTGTTGCAGCGGGCGTAACCGACATTGGCATTATTATTAGCCCGGAAACCGGAGAAGAAGTGAGGGCTAAGACAGGCAATGGCGATCGCTTTGGAGCCAACATCACCTATATTCTGCAAAATGAACCTGCAGGATTGGCCCATGCCGTCAAAATTGCCCGTCCCTTTTTGGGAGATTCGCCGTTCGTCATGTATTTAGGGGATAACCTGATTCAGAATGAACTGGGGCACTTCTTAACCGACTTTAAAGAGCAACACATGGATGCTTTGATCATGCTGCGTCCTGTACCCAACCCAACTGCGTTTGGGGTGGCTCAAGTCGATGCTCAAGGACGGGTATTGCATCTGGTGGAAAAACCTAAAGTTCCTCCCTCTAATTTAGCGCTAGTGGGAATTTATTTCTTTGCGAATACAATTCATGAGGCGATCGATCGTATCCAACCCTCGGCCCGTGGTGAGTTGGAAATTACGGATGCGATTCAGGATCTAATCAACCACCAGAGCCATGTCGAAGCTCGCCAGATTGAAGGGTGGTGGCTGGATACTGGGAAAAAAGATGATCTCCTGGAAGCCAACCAAATTGTTTTAGACACCTGCCTCCAGTCTGAAATATTAGGTGAAGTAGATAGCCAAAGTCAGATCTCCGGACGGGTGAAGATTGGTTCTGGCTCAAAACTGATCAGCTGCACCGTGCGGGGACCCGTGGTTATCGGTGAAGGTTGTCATTTAGAGAATTGCTTTATTGGCCCTTACAGTAGCATTGCGGATCAAGTAACCTTGATTGACGCGGATCTAGAACATAGCGTGATCTTAAAGGGGGCCAAAGTAGTTGGGATTCATCAACGAATTGTGGATAGTGTGGTTGGCCAACGGGCGCAGCTTAAATTAGCTCCCCAACGTCCCAAAGCCCTGCGGTTCATGATTGGCGATGATTCACAAATCGAACTGTCTTAGGGGGTGTTTGAAAAGCCCCGGTTTATACCCTTGATCTGTAAGGGCGTAGCATTCGGGTAACAGTTTTACGGTAGTTTTTAGGGATCTTTGGCCGAATGCCACGCCCCTACGTAGGGCGATTGCGACTTGTCAAACATCCTCTGAGGCAACAACCCTTGAATCGAAAAGTAGTCTTTTGATTTTATAAACCAAGTCCAGCTAGAGAACGGTCGTTTTCCTATTAGAGAAACTGCGGTTTTGAACTTGGACAAGGTCTACATCAAAAATCTATGTTGTTCAATCCAGAAACAATATGGACAGTCTGGATCTCCATTAACTAAACTCCTCAACTAAATACAATTAAACACGATCAAGCCAATTTTCATGACTTTTGAATATTTCAACAGACTTAGGGAATTCTAGAAATAGATGATTCGAGCATTTAGGGGCTTGCGCAAAAATAAAATTCCTACGATGCGTTACGTCTAGCGCCTAAGCGATCCTACCTTGGTGGTGCAGAAAACTCCTGAAACCCCTATAAATCAAGGATTCCCACCGAGACAGCGATCTTGAGTTTTATCGGGCGAACGAACGAGGGCAAGGGGTTTCAGGCGCTGTTTTGGTCGTTCAGGTTATCCATCATGAGACTCAAAAAAGTTTTCTGCACCACTCAGCCGATCCTACAGTCGGTACATTATTTAACGGCAAATCCCTTACCTGAGTTTCTGTCGAAAACTCTTAACTTTTCCTGTTTCTAAACTTATTCCTGACTGTTGATTGGAGTAACTGTATGAGTGCCATGAACTTAAAAGTTCTCATGATTGCTGAACAATGCAATCCCGATTGGGCCTCTGTGCCCCTGGTATGCTACAACTTCTATCGAGAAATCAGTCAGATTGTAGATGTTACTCTGGTTACTCACGAACGGAATAGGCAGGCATTTGAACAGTATCCTCAACATCAACCAATCTTTTACATTAGTGAAAGTCCTGCTATCAAGAAATATCATTCTCTGATTGAGAGAATCACTCATAAAGGAGTGATTAACTGGCCACTTTATAATGCTTTAGCTTATCCAGTTTACGCTGAGTTTAATCATCAGGCTTATCAGCTTTGTCAACAGGATGTCAAACAGGGAAAATACGATGTTGTCCATGCGATTACTCCGATGATGCCCAGGTATCCGGTTAAGCTAATTCAGGCATGTCGTCATACACCTCTATTACTAGGCCCAGTGAATGGGGGAGTTCCTTTTCCTAAGGGGTTTGAAGAAACTGCTAAAAAGGAAAAGGTATTCTGGAACTTTCTCAGACCTCTAGGTCGTCATCTGATTCCTGGCTACGTAGAAACGTATCAAAAAGCCGATCGTATTCTCTGTGGATCAACCTACACATTGAATATGTTGAAAGATCTTTTTGCGATCGCCGATCACCGGATTGAACTGTTATTTGAAAATGGCGTTACGAAAGAATTTTTGAAACATCCCAATAAGCGACAAGAAAATCAGAAAGTTGAGTTGCTGTTTGTGGGCCGATTGGTTCCTTACAAGGGAGCCGATATCCTGATTGAAGCGATCGCTCGGTTAGAGCCAGTCATCCAAAATCAAACCTTACTCACCATCATTGGGGATGGTTCTGAAAAAGAGGATTTACAGCAAAGAGTACAAACTCTGAACCTGACCAATATGGTGAAGTTCACAGGTTGGATTAAACAACAGGACACGCTGGAATATTACAGCAAATCAGATATCTTCTGTTTCCCCTCAATTCGCGAATTTGGTGGGGCGGTGGTTATGGAAGCAATGGCTTGTGGGCTTCCCTGTATCGTTGTTAACAATGGTGGCATTGGGGAGTATGTGACCGATGAAACCGGATTCAGGCTAGAACCCATTTCCAGGGAGTACCTGATTCAAGAAATGGCCAACAAAATTACGCTGCTAGTTCAAGACCCGGAGTTGAGAAAAGCAATGTCCATTCAGGCAACTCAAAAAGCACAAGCATTTGAATGGAGCACTAAAGCAAGAAGAATTGTAGAAATTTACCAAGAATTAATCGACTTTAAAAAATCTGTAATTTGAAGCAGGATTTTTCTTAAATTATTTTTGGATTCGATGAAGTAGGGGACATTGGCTTGATTTCCATTTACCCTTTTGTTGGGTACTCTTCTCTATCCGGTTGTCCTCTGAATGTAAATAGGTAAAATTAATGACCTCTGTAGAACTCCAATCCTTAAGCAAACAGCGCAGGCTTCTCGTGACGGGTGGAGCCGGATTTATTGGTTCCAACTTTACCCATTACTGGTGTCAGCATTATCCCAACGATCGTGTCATCGTCCTAGATGCTCTGACCTATGCTGGAAATCGGCGCACACTGGTTCCCCTAGATTCCCATGCCAATTTTCGATTCGTTCAAGGAGACATTTGCGATCGTCCTTTGATCGATGCCCTACTGCAAGAAGAGGCCATTGATACAGTAGTGCATTTTGCAGCAGAATCTCATGTAGACCGATCCATTCTTGGCCCCGATGCCTTTGTCAGAACCAATGTGGTGGGCACATTTACGTTGCTGGAAGCCTTCCGTCAACATTGGATGTCTAGTGATCGTCCAGAGGATTATCGTTTCCACCATGTTTCCACCGATGAGGTTTATGGCAGCTTAGGCCCCCATGATCCGGCTTTTTCTGAAACGACTCCCTACGCGCCTAACAGTCCCTACTCAGCCTCTAAAGCCGGCAGTGACCATCTGGTGCGGGCTTATTACCATACCTACGGGATGCCCACGACGATGACCAACTGCTCTAATAACTATGGGCCTTACCACTTCCCAGAAAAGTTGATTCCCTTGATGTGCATTAACATCCTGATGGGTAAACCGCTTCCCGTTTATGGCGATGGTCAGAATGTGCGGGACTGGCTATATGTCGAAGATCACTGTAGTGCGATCGATGCTGTACTGCGGCGGGGCAAAGTCGGTGAAACTTACAACGTTGGGGGCAACAACGAAGTTAAAAACATTGATCTGGTGCAAATGCTGTGTGCCTTGATGAACGAGATGGCTCCTAACTTACCTGTGAAACCCGCAGAAAGCCTGATTACATTTGTCAAAGATCGCCCAGGGCACGATCGTCGCTATGCGATTAACTCTTCTAAATTGCAAACGGAACTGGGCTGGACTCCTTCCGTCACTGTACAAGAAGGCTTGCGGCTGACCGTTCAGTGGTTTTTGAGCCATGAGGACTGGTGGCGCCCCTTGTTGTCTGAAGAGTATCAAACTTACTATAACAAGGTATATGCTTAATCCATTAAGGTAGAAATAAAAAGCCAGAGGGCAGAAGTAAAGACAAAGACCTGACTACTTCTGCCTTTGAGCCAACCCTTCGACTGGTGTGTAAATTAACGAATTGCAATGGTCATAGGTCAACTTAGCCCAATTAGAACCTTCACTCTGCCAGTCATTGTGTCGAGGGGGTTTATCCATTATTACCTAGGCAACTAATCGTTCCAGGTAGCGTTCGATGAGGAGAATAGCGACGATATCATCAATCGGCCTGGGAATCGTGCGGAAGGATTGGGGAATCAGCTGCATCAGACCCGTAGGAGGATACATTTGCCAGTAGCGATCACGAGCTTCTAGGCTACTGTTGCGCTCATCCACCATTACAACCCGCATTGGTTCTGGTAAATCGGTATCCAACTTTTGCCGCCAATCTCGCGCTGTAGTTTGATCTCCCATTACGATCAAGGAAATGGGAAACTTGCGTTGCAATTGCTGAATAGTATTGATCGCATCATCCGAGTTGACTACATCCTGATAGCGGACGATGCGATCAACACCAAGAATTGCCAGACCGCATTTAGAGCGACCTGGATCGAAACCCAAAATAACGGGTTGATCTGGAGGAGAAATGGACATTGGCATCAATCCACTGCCCTAGTGTCAAAGTTGAAGCAGAGAGAAGCGTGACTAGCGTCCCATGCCATTGCCACGACCACCACCCCCCTCTCTGGGTTTGGCCTTGTTCACCTTGAGTTCCCGACCGAGCCATTCCGCGCCATCCAGTTCCGCGATCGCAGCATCCTCTTCGGTTTCATTTTCCATGTCAACGAAAGCAAAGCCACGCTTTCTTCCGGTTTCGCGGTCTGTTGGCAGACTTACGCGATTGACTTTGCCATATTCGGCAAACACTTCCCGGATATCTTCTTCCTCTGCCTGAAATGACAGATTGCCAATGTAAATAGTCACACTCTTCTCCAAACCATTTTGGGGGGCTAATTCCGAGCCAGCGAGCAGTGCGACCTCAAGCAACTGCTGGATAGCTAACTCGAAAAGCATTTGTCGATAATTATAGCCGAAACTTTAAAAAAGGAGCATATCCTTGTCACTCTGTCTAGCCACCAATGGGTCAAAGTTTAAGGGAGTATTAATATAAGGTCAGAAATTTTGCTGGGTATAGGCAACATCAATGAGTGAATTAGCCGAGTGCTGCCAAGACACCGTATGATCAAAAGAAATTTAGACAGGCAAAGATTAAGCAAACGCGAACGTTAAGATTAAGAATTTAAAATCAAAACTCAGAACAACTTTGAGGTCAAACGCTGAATGGATACCAAGGCTTTCAAGCGATCGCTGAACAGTTCTCAAAACTATCACCGCAAGGGGTTTGGGCATGATGCCGAAGTGTCCGACCAAATGCAGTCAGAATACCAGAGTGGCTTGATCCAGCAAATTCGGGAAAACAACTTTACCCTTATCCGAGGAGAGGTAACCATCCGACTGGCAGAAGCATTTGGGTTTTGCTGGGGAGTAGAACGGGCCGTGGCAATGGCCTATGAAACCCGCACCCATTTTCCTAAAGAACGTATTTGGATTACCAATGAAATCATTCACAACCCATCAGTGAATCAACGACTGCGAGAGATGAACGTAAATTTTATTGCCATTAAAAATGGCCAAAAAGATTTTTCCGTTGTTGAGAGTGGGGATGTGGTGATCTTGCCTGCCTTTGGAGCCAGTGTGCAGGAAATGCAATATCTCAACGACCAGGGCTGCACGATCGTGGATACTACCTGTCCCTGGGTTTCCAAAGTCTGGAATACGGTGGAGAAGCACAAGAAAGGCAGCTTTACCTCGATCATTCATGGCAAGTACAATCATGAAGAAACGATCGCCACCAGCTCCTTTGCGGGTACATACGTGATTGTGTTGAACCTGAGAGAAGCAGAATATGTCGCCGATTACATCCTGAATGGGGGCGATCGGGATGAGTTCATGGCGAAATTTCAAAAAGCCTGTTCCGCTGGCTTTGATCCCGATCGAGATCTGGAGCGCGTCGGGATCGCCAACCAGACCACGATGTTGAAGGGCGAGACGGAGCAGATCGGTAAACTGCTAGAACATACCATGATGCGGAAATATGGCCCTGCTCAGCTAAATCAGCATTTCCTGAGTTTCAATACCATTTGTGATGCCACTCAGGAACGCCAGGATGCCATGTTGGACTTAGTCGAAGAGTCATTGGATCTGATGGTCGTGATCGGTGGCTACAACTCATCAAATACCACCCACTTACAGGAGATTGCGATCGAGCGCGGCATTCCGTCCTACCACATTGACAGTGCCGATCGCCTAGGGCCAGGGAATCGCGTTCAGCATAAACCCCTGAATCAGGATTTAGAGGTGACTGAAAACTGGCTTCCCGATGGCCCAGTTACCATTGGAGTCACGTCCGGTGCTTCTACGCCCGATAAAGTGGTCGAAGCAGTGCTGGAGAAAATCTTTGAACTGAAGGCATGTCCCGTCCTGAAATAGTGGAAAATCTATAGCTTTTAGCAAATTGCAGCCTATTCTCTCCTTTGTCAGAAGGTTGAACAGCAGAGGATGAAGTACGATAGTCCTCAGTTCTTTTCTGTCCTCTACCTTCAAAAGTCAAGCTATGGTCGTCACAGTTATTGCGGCAAATTTTCTCTTGGGACTGGCCTGCTTGGTTACTGCTTGGGGGCTATGGCAAATCAAACGCAGGATTATCAGATTCACTCAGCTGATGCAGGGGGCCGAACAGTACCTGCATAGAAAACTGGAACCTGCTCCAGCGGCAATTAAAAAAGGGCAAGTTGGCACGTATCGCTTGCGACAGAAGTACCACCATCTGGAGATGAAGTTGCAACAGATGCGACAGTTAATGTCGTTCTTAAGTTTGCTCCAACTGTTGTGGCGCTGGTATCCTGGTGCGCCAAAGGTAAAATCTTCTAAACGAACGGCCTTTAACCTCCGATAAGTAGCTGGTACAGTAATAGAGCAATGGCAGGGTTTGTGTTATTGATTTTGAGTAGGGGAAGCGGTTAGATCATGTCAAACAATCGTTCTGGAGCTTTTTTGGGGGGGTTGCTGTTAGGGGCTACGATCGGCACGATCGCTGGAATTTTAATGGCTCCCCGGGCTGGACGCGAAACCCGCCAGTTTTTGAAAAAGTCAGCCGATGCCCTCCCGGAACTGGCTGAGGACTTGTCAACCAGTGTGCAACTCCAGGCCGATCGTCTCTCGGAAACAGCGATTAAAAACTGGGACAGCACGCTAGGACGGCTGAAAGAAGCCATTGCTGCCGGACTGGAAGCCACTCAACGGGAGCAGGAACTGCTGGATGAAGCCGAGGCTGACCTGTCTGTCAATGCATCACCCGCTACCCACGATAACTTGCTCTAGGCATTGATGCTGTGATTGACCCGTTATTCTGGCTGGTTCTATCTCTGCTGTTCGTCACCGTTAGCCTGACGATCACACTCGTGATAGCAATTCCTACTCTGAAGGAAGTTGCCAGAGCTGCCCGGAGTGCTCACAAACTGTTTGAAACCTTGCAACGGGAGTTCCCACCAACGCTGGAAGCGATTCGTTTAACGGGTTTAGAAATTAGCGACCTGACAGACGACCTGAGCGAGGGTGTGCAAAGTGCCGGAAATATCGTGAAGCAGGTAGACCAGAGTTTAGCAGGTGCTCGCAAACAAGCCCGCAAAGTGCAGCATGGGACTCGCAGTCTGTTCACAGGTTTCAAAGCGGCCTGGAAAACCTTTACCCGGCCCCAATCTAGTCGGCGATCGGGGTCTCCTGTGCCTGCTCCGGTGGAAAAACGCCTCCCACCAGTCAGTGCCAATCACGAAGAATCATTAGACTCGCTCACAAAATTACCCGATTCCCAATGGACTGATCTGGAAGAGGTTCCTCATACTCCCGACACTCAACCGCTGGCTCCGTCTCTGGTGGCTGAAGAGACATCTGATCCCCGCTTGCTGTCTCAAGACCGAGAAATTAACCGATGACTTCTCCTCCAATTCAATGGTATCCCGGCCACATAGCCAAAGCTGAAAAGGCTCTTCAGGAGCAGTTGAAAAAAGTGGATGTGGTGCTGGAAGTGCGGGATGCCCGGATTCCATTAGCCACCCAGCATCCCCAAGTAAAGCAGTGGATTGGCAGTAAGGAGCGCGTGCTGGTACTGAACCGGATGGACATGATTTCAGAACAGACGCGGCAGCAGTGGGGGAACTGGTTTCGGCAGCAGGGCGAAGCGCCTTACTACACAGATGCTCAACACGGAAAGGGGATTGAGGCCGTGATCAAAGCTGCTCAGGCAGTAGGTGCAAAAGTCAATCAACGGCGGCACGATCGCGGCATGCTCCCCCGTCCTGTCCGAGCCGTTGTCGTGGGCTTTCCTAATGTTGGCAAATCGGCGTTGATTAATCGCTTACTGAAACGACGAGTAGTAGACAGTGCCCGTCGTCCCGGTGTCACCCGGCAACTGCGTTGGATTCGCATCTCTGACCAGATTGAATTATTGGATGCTCCTGGTGTGCTGCCCTCGAAGCTGACCGATCAGGATGCCGCCCTCAAACTGGCTATCTGTGACGACATTGGAGAAGCCGCCTACGACACTCAACGAGTAGCCGCCACGCTGGTGGATCTATTGACCGATTTGCAGGTAGCTTCTGCCCTGGAAACTCGCTATACCTGGCCTGTTGGCGATCGCACCGGGGAAGCCTACTTGCATTTCCTGGCGGAAGAGCGCTATCAGGGAGACGTGGAACGCACCGCCCGCCAGCTTTTGGATGATTTCAGAGTCGGGCAACTGGGACCAATCGCCCTGGAAGTACCACCTGAGCTAGGAGGAGAGTGAGAAAATTTGGGGTTTGCGATTTTGGATTTACGATTTTGATGACCAATTCAAAAGCCAAAATCGTAAATCCAAAATGTCCTAATCAGATTAAGAAACTTGATTAGGATCGCTGTCTTGCGATCGTAATTACTCCAGTGGCTTGGCCAACTGTTGTTCTGCCTGTTTCGCCCGTTACCGTTCCTGTTTTGCAAGTTGTTTTGCCTCTTGACGAGCCTGCTCCGCCTCTTGATAATTCAACAGTTTTGTTCCGGTTTGCAGATCAAATAAGAAAGAGTAAGAGAGAGTTGCATGGCTGACAAGCACGGATGACCGCATTTCGTCCAGGGTAGTCTCCTCCACTACTCAGAATGCCTAATCGCTTTACTGAAGTCATCGCAGTTCGACTTGAGATTCTTGCTCTAACCAGTCAAAAATACGACTTAGTTGAGTAGTGCTGACAAGTCCATACTGCCAGAGGATAATAGGAAGCAGTCCAGGAGTGTGTTCTGTTCGCCGAGCCGCCAGTTGCAGATCGGAACTTGGGATTGCCAACTCGTCTTGTAAGAAGTGCATGAGCCGGGCCAGTTTTGTCGGTTCCATACCTGTCCCCTCTGACTCGCCAACACCTAGAAAGTAGGAGAAAAATCTGAGGAAATTGTGAGGGTAGCCTGATATCTTTACAAGATTCTCAGATTCATTGCCTAGAGTAAGAGCATCAAAGAGCTTCAAACCTATTCATGACTCCCTAGTCAGAAAATTACATTAAATAATCAACCCCTTTTTAAGAAAAGTTTCATGAAGTTTCTGTAAAGATTCATTCACCTAATCCTTGCTTTCAGTGTAACTACATAGAATTTGAGTGGACTTTCCAGAAGCTTCGAGAATACTACTATCTTTGTAGATTTCTCGAAGCTTTTGGAAGGGGCTTAAACCAAGTCCAAGTAGAGAACGGTCATTTTCCGATCAGAGAAGCTACAGTTCTGGACTTGGATCAGGCTTAATTTTCCGGGTGCATTACCAAAATTTAGGATCTGGCCATCTACCAATGGTGCTCTCCCGGGTTTGTATCTTTATGTAACAACCTGCTGTTGTCGTTTCGGTTCTCTTAACTATTGAGGGGTTCGGGGAGCTATAAGTCCCGCGCTGTATGCGAAGCCTCA
>NZ_JBRAGO010000101.1:0-16388 GCF_052746595.1 Leptodesmis sp. | reverse complement strand
TCCGGGCCTGGATGGCTCCTCAAGACCAACCGCACGAAAACTTTGTCTTCCCTGAAGAAGTGCTACCTCGCGGTAACGCTCTGTAAGGTTTGATTTCTTAGCTTTGAGGTAAGCCTCCATAACTGTGGAGGCTTTTTTATAGCAATCGAGGGAATAGATAAGCAAAAATTATATCATTCTTCAAAAATTTGCTACATAGAGAGACTTTAGACATAGCCGCTATAAGTGGAATCCTCAAAATCGATATTGCTGAAACATCAAAAGAGCTTAAAGCAGTCTTAGAGGATGTTTGAGAAGTTCTCTTGCTGGTAACGAAACGGTTTAGATCCCCCTAAATCCCCCCTGTTAAGGGGGACTTTGAGCCTGGTTTCTCCCTTTTTAAGGAGGACTAAGGGGGATCAACAGGTGCCTTTCGTTACAACAAATGACTTTTCAAACCCCCTCTTAGACCGACAGCAACAAGCATCTCAACGCCGTCAAGTGCAGGTGTTGTGGTGGCTAAAAACAGGGCAAGCAAGGAGTGTTGAGCAGTTAGCCCAATTGAAGCTGCCATCGCACGAGCGTGTCCTGCTGGCTAAGCAAATATCGTCGTAGCAGTCTCGACTCATTAGTGACCCCCGCCCCTATCAGTGGACGATCGCGAGCGATTAGCAGTGAAGTCCTCGCGTCTTTGCAGCGGGAATTGCGAGAGCCAGAAGGCTTTAGGAGTTATGGAGAGGTCCAGTTCTGTGAGAAGGGGGCGTATCCGCTAATGGTGCAGCGATGAGAGCTGCGTCGACTGGCTGACGGGACAATATCACAAGTTGACGGGTTTCGGGGTGCAATCCAGCGGAACGGTTCAGTGGCCGTTTCTCTATCGGTGGCTGTAGGGTCTAGTGGAATCGCTCACGGGTGCGTCGTGGATGGGTCGAGTTCTCTCACCTCGATAGCTCCTGTCTTGAGGGGTTTTTGCACAGCTTTGCGACCCAGTTCCCCGATGACTTACACCTGATTCAGGTAGATAATGCCGCCGCGCAGACGGCCCATAGCCTGATAGATAATCCCTAACCATGTCATCCTGGTCTTTCATTCGTCATCTTTCACCTGACTCGCTGCGATCGCTGACTCCATGGGATTGGATTGTCGATGCGCTATGCGTAGCAGGTATTTAGAGAATTATTGATATAAAGTCGCTGTCTTTGCTGGCCCAATCCCTAGCAAAGCCCTTGAAATCATTGTTTTATAGGGGTGTTTTGTAGGGGTTTTCTTCTTAAAGCCGATGGCGGGATTTGAACCCGCGACCGCTCGATTACGAATCGAGTGCTCTACCACTGAGCCACATCGGCATAATAAACGCTTAATTGTAATGACATGAGAGGCTATTCCCATTTAATTCGGTGCGTTAGGTCAACGCTAACAGCGCTCTACGGGTACAACCTTGTGTATCAACACAATTAATCAGTATAGCAGGCTTGGTTCTGTCTACCCGCAACTCTTTTCTAACCGAGCCATAAAAAAGCCATCCATCTTCCAATGATGAGGCAATACTTTAAGCCAACCTGCAGCCGATGCAAACTGGCTGGCGGGTGAACCCGGTGCCGGGGGAATGAGGCTCCAGGCAGGATGATGGTCAAGGAAGTTTTGCACTCGATCTTCGTTTTCGGCTGGATTTAAGGTGCAGGTGGCGTAAACTAAGGTTCCACCCGGTTTAACCCAGGTCGCAGCCTGTTCTAATAATTCCGTTTGCAGTTGGACAAGTTCTGCAACTGAAGTTGGAGTTTGTCGCCAACGGGCATCTGCATGACGGTGTAAAGTGCCTAATCCAGAGCAAGGCGCATCCAGCAAGACACGATCGCCCTGGTTCACAAATTCTGGGATACAGCGACTATCCCCTAAATGAATTTGAATTGAGTGGATACCGAGACGATCGCAATTCTGTTGCAGCTTTTTCAACCGTGATTCAGTCTTATCGCAAGCCCAAATTACTCCCTTATCCTGCATTAATTCTGCGATGTGGATGGATTTTCCCCCCGGAGCCGCACAAGCATCGATCACCATTTCACCCGGTTGCGGATCCAGAAAATGGCTGACCAGTTGGGCGCTACCATCCTGAACCATCCACCACCCTGCTGGAAAACCGGGTAAATCCTGAATTGCTCCCTCGTGCTCAACCAGTTGCAGGGCTTGGGGCAACGGTGGCATTCGCTTCACAGCCACTCCCGCCGCTGTCATCGCTGCCTCTACCTGTTCTATAGAGGTTTTAAGTCGATTGATTCGCAGGACGATCGCGGGAGGCTGGTTCATCCACTGGCACAGTTGCTCTGTTTCCTGCAGCCCAAACTGTTCTAACCAAACCTGCACAATCCAGTCTGGGTAACTGTGAAGCATCCCAAGCCGCTGCACAGAATTCATAGGTAGCTGCAGGGGATCAGCCAGACAATTCCCTTCTCTATCTTCTCCTACTTCTTGCATCCTGACATACTGCCGTAAGACTCCATTCACCACACCTGCCAGCCCTGCAAAACCGTTTTGCTTAGCGAGATCAACGGTGGTATTGACCGCTGCCGATACCGGAATCTGATTCAGGTAGCGCAGTTGATACAAACCCAGATGGAGAATCTGACGTAGATCAGGGGGTTGCTGATGACTTTTCTTTTTGCCCAATTGATCGATCAGGGCATCCAAAGTGCGTTGTCTGCGAACACAGCCATACACTAGTTCTGTAAACAATCCCTTATCAGGAGGGCTTAGTTGACTGTATTGCAAGGCTTGATCGACAGCAACATCCGCAAAAGCTCCCCGTTGAATGGAACGCAGAGCTTGAAAGGCCAGTTGACGGGAATTTGTGGACAAGGAGACAGTTTCCGAAGCAGCTTTTCCAGGATAGCAAGCGACCTCTTCCTACTCTGCATTTCCGGCTTGAATATTGGGACAAATGCGATGAGCTGCTAGATGGGCAGAGGGATTTTCTTGCCAATGGGATAACAATTCCTGCAGTTCCGATCGCAGCGAAGTCAGCGATTGAATTTGCTGATCAATCAGTTTCAGCTTTTCTTGCAGATGCTGTTTTACCTCATGACATGGTAAAACCCCCTGATCATGCACAGCAAGAATTTCTTTGATTTCTGTCAGAGTCAACCCCAGAGACTGAGCACGTTTAATGAAACTCAACCGCTCCACCACTCCGGGATCAAAGAGGCGATATCTAGTATCAGAACGAATGACATTGGGCGCTAATAAGCCAAGTTGCTCATAGTAACGGATAGTTTTGACGGATAACCCACTGAATGTTGCAGCTTCCCCAATCTTTAAAAGCGGCTGGGTCAATGTATAACTCATTGTGATCACCAGGGCAACCCACTTACTCCAACCCCAAAATTTTGACTCAATTGCCTACTCAGCTACTGGGGTGGATTTTTTCTGGACATTGTGAGAGTGGGTAGGGGGGTGTAATCAGGAGCAGGAGGTAACACATAGGGCGAGATCGCCCGCGAGGTAACAGGTTCTAAAGGAGAACGATGGGTATGAACTTGCCACCAGCGCAATGCGATCGCCACTCCGACCGTCCCCATCCCTACAGCCATCAGTGACCAATGTTCACTGAATCCACCGATCGCCACATTCACGGCTCCTGCGGTAGCTGCAAAGCTCAAAATGGGTTCCTTACGATAAACGGACTTCAGTATCCGTGACCAGGAGTTTTTCATAGCAATGCGTTCTCAATCGCTATTTCAATTCTAGCCATCTTCTTAAAACTGCCGTTTAAAACTATCCGCTCCCACCATGTGCTTTAGTCATTGACCATAGCACGGGGGTAGGAGCGGTCTAGTAGGGTCTTCAAACTGAACCTGACTGCCGGAAGGAACTCGTCACAACCTGGATATTGGTTGAACTGATCTTCCAACACACCTCGCTGTGGTTAGAGAACGGCTCCGGCGCACAGTCGGTTTACTCCAGCTTGATGACCCATGCATTTACTACTATCTGTCATGGGCATCACCTCCTTGTCCCTAAATGGTTGAATCTCAAGAAGTGGGATCAGGTATTGCTGTAAGCACTTACCTTAAGTTAAGGTAACACAAGATTTTAAGAATGGGGTTTCTTTTGTAAGGAATCTCCCTGAATTCGCTTCCATCCCTGGGCAATTCATATTCCCAGCCTAGAATCGTGGAACCAAGGCCAGCTAGAAGGCCAAGGTTAATGGAAAATTTTCTACAGTACGCAGGTTAAAGAAGGATGGATCGTCGTAATTTTCTGGGTTGGGTAGGAGTCAGCTGGTTAGCCAGTTGTTTACCGATCGCGCTTGTCGCTTGCTCTTCTAAAGAATCAGGTCCACCACCAACCGCCACTACTCCGATCGGCCCTCGCCGCCCAGATGGTTATTACTCCGTTGCCACTGTCTCCGAGTTAAATCAAACCGGCCAGCTACTGGTGAAAGACTTCCCTGCCGGAGTCGTCTTATTAGTCCGGAGTTCGGATGCATCCAATTCCGTATCTGCTCTCAACCCAACCTGTACTCATCGGGGCTGTGAGGTTGCCTGGAAAGCAGATCAAAATGCCTTTGTCTGTCCCTGCCACCATGCCAAATTCAGTGCGACAGGTGAAGTTCTGGCCAGTCCGGCTAAACACCCTCTCAAGACCTATGCTGCCAAAATTGAGGGAGACTCTGTATTGGTGAAAAGTGCTTAATGAGGCAACCATTCAATGTGCAACTCTTTTCCCTGATCCCAACCCTTTTCTTTAGGGAAAAGGAGCATAGCCACTGATCAAATTCAACCAGCGGCAACCCTTCAAGGATGACCCAGAAAAAAGCGCTCAAGTCATTCTCATGGAGCGGAGTTCAGGATCTCTGTCGCAGACTCTCCTGCATCCGGTTCTTCAGCCGCAATTGGAGCGTCTACGATATCAGTTGCGATCAATGCAGTTGTATCCTCTGCTTGGATAGCCTCCGCTGGCTCTGTAAGCAGTTCGGTGGCAGTCTCGTCCTCGTCTCCTTCGTCCTGCTCATCCTCCTCTTCTGCCTCGTTGTCTTCGTCCTCCTCTTCGTCGTCCTCCACTTCTGTTTCCTCTATAACCTGTGTAGAGGGAACTTCGGGAATTATATCTTCTACAAGCTCGGTTTCGATGGTAGGAGCCTGATCCTCAGGATCGGGTTCATCGGCAGGTAGAACAGGCGGCTGAACTTGTTCTACTGATGGCAAAGATTCTACAGGGCTAGAAACCTTGCCTGGCTGGCTGGTTTTGCTTTCAGGGACATTAATCAGAGCGGTTGCAGGAGAGAGATCAGCTACTGAAGGAATTGCTTTTGTAATGACCAAAGTTCGGATAATGCCCTTGTCCAGGTGATTTTTACTGGACGCTTTGGATAGTTCAACAATTTTCTCGCCCAATCGCACTCCAAGCACCTGGGCACTTTCCAAGCTATTAATATCCTGGCTAGAGAGCCTGGTCACAAGATGGCTAAGTTCCTTATTGCCTGACCGAGAAGAACCGATTCCACTCTCAGTAATCACTTTTTTGGCATTCTTCCGAATGACTTTTCCAATATTCTTGCTATCCATTGGCTGGCCTGCTGGAAAACTGAGATCAGCCTATCGCGCCTTACCGGGATCCTCGTGCTATCCCCAACACATTCAATGAACATTTATGGGACTGACAATCGCTTGATTATCACAACCGTACCCCTCGGTGATTTACTGCAAGGGGGTAGACCCGCCGATCGCCGCTAAAATATCCGTGTTAAACGAATCTTGATTCAAACTTGGCAATAGCGATCGTCCAAACCCCATACCAACTGCACCAGCTTGGTTAGCAGTTAGAGTTGGCATCACCTCAAACTGGCTCACTACTTCGGGGGTGAGGCTGGTAATGGCACCGGGATTTGCCAATAGCTCTGCTTCCGTGTAATAGGGAATGCCGTAGGTGGTGACTGTCAATTTTTGCGTGTCTGCATCGATGTCAAATTGAGTCCAACTGTAGGTATGCAGTGCAACGTAATCACCTTGTAGCAGCTTGGCATTAATTAATCCGCTGGCGATCGCCAGATTGTTATTCAAGCCAATCGGGTCATAGCCTAAAGAAACTAACCCATCATTGACAATTTGCTTAATGAAGTCATCTTTGTCGTTGGGTAGGCTATCGCCATCATTGGTGATAGGAAGGGAGTCATAGAGTGCCCATTGGGTTGGGTTTAATAATCCCGCTGCTGCTGCTGCCAGATCGGCAACCGTTGGTCCAAAGGGAGCATCGAAGGCCAGAGAACCTGTGGTGATTTCAAAGGCATTGGTGGCAATTTGCGCCTGACCAGGACCTAACTGGTAAGTGAGATTGTTGACGACAGTGCCGTGAATGTCTGCCGAAATAAAGACCACATTATCAATACGGTTGTCGTTGATAAATCGCAAGATCTCAGTCCGTTCGGCGGCATAACCCTCAAAGCGATCGCTGGCTCCCAACACTCCCAGGTTTTGCATCGGTTCGGGCACGATCACAAACTTCCAGGTAATCCCTGCCGCTTCGGATGCCAATAGATCTGCCTTTAAGTCTTCCACCTGCTGCCGTCCTAATAACGTGCGGGTGGGGTCAAAGGATTGCGTCAGGAAACTACCCACCTGTATTGGATCGGCAAGGTTACTGACTCCTGGAAGACCCGGATCGCGGAATGATCGGGCATCCAGTACAAAACTGGCGGCATCACTGCCGTAGGTGGTGTAACGGTAGAGCTTACGTTCCCCATCCATGCGCGGATCGCCCACATTGCCATAGAAATCATCCCGAATTGGGTTGTATTCCTGGAATGCCTGCAAGCCGTTTTCGTACAGCACTGTATCGTTGATCAACCGACTGGGGGCGGTGTCTGCAAAGCGGGGGTCAGAAGTGGCAGGTGCTCCACCCTGGAAGTCGTTGGTCACTTCATGGTCGTCGATCGTGGCGATGATCGAAGTGGATGCTCGCAGGTCTGCCCAGAAGTTTTGCCCAAAGCGGCTACCGTAGACTTCGGCGTGTTTGGCCCGGTACTCATCTAAAGTTTGAGCCTGAACTTTCAAGCTGCCATCCGGATTCCGTACCGCTCCCGATGGGTAATCGGCATAAATCGTGTCACCCAGCGCAATGAAGAAATCCAGGTTGAGGTCTGCTGCATTGGCAATACCAGGATAAGGGGCCAGTTCACCGCGCCAGTCTCCCGTTGCTCCAAACCGTAGCCCAGCATGAGTACCGACTTCTGCTGTGGTCTTGAAGCGCCCGATCGCTGTCGCTCCTGCGGCATCTGTGACCCGATAAAAATAGGCACTGCCAGGATTCAACCCAGTAATCTCCAGTTTTACGGGTTGCCAGGAATCGGTGACAGTCTGACGATCGAGCAAATCAGCAAAACTAGCACTGGTAGAGAGTTCAAACACCATATCCCCGGTAAAGTTGCTGCGGCCCCAGAGGACGGTAGAGGTGGCCGTGGTGTCGCCACTGGCAATTCCGTTCAGTAGCGAATTTGCAGTGGGGGTGCGGGGGTGGTAGCTGGTAGTATCAATTTGCAGCGGTGTAGAGAAGGTATTGGCGATATTTTGCCAGGGCACAAACTTAAAATTGGTGCTGACATTTTCTAGCTCACCATCGTCTTCTACCAGAACAGCAGGGTCATTCGAGCCATCCTGGGTGACAAATAGACCAAAGGGGAAGTTGGAACCGAGGGGAACATTGATCACATCCGCCCCATCCGACTCTTGTACGCTATCAATGCTACCGTTGGGACCCACAGCAAATCTGCCCAAGAAGTCATTGTTGCCATCGCGGGAGTAAACGGCAAAGGTGTTATCTCCCTGGCTGGAGGCCAGCAGGTAGCCTGTGCCATTCGCACCGTAATAGATCGTTAAGCCTTCCACATCATCAACCAGGTTAGTGCCACCTAATTTCTTCACCCGGTCAATCAGGATGCCAGTGTTGCTACTGCCGGGTTCTGCCTGGTATTTCCAGATGCCAACGTTCTCCTGCCCAATGTAGAGGTAGCCCGTTTCCTGGTCTACAACCATGCCTTCCAGTTGGGGATCTGTGTCTGCAGGAGCACCAGCGGGAATCGGAACCGTAAAGTTGCGAACCCGTTCTGCACCGATCGTGCCTGCCCCAGTGCTCAACAGACGATACTGGGCCACATCACCTGTTTCCCGTCGGTTCACAAACACATAGTAATCCTGAGTCACAGGACTGCGGTAGAGGGCAATCCCATAAGTACTGCGACTGGATGCAGAGTAGGGAGGCTGAAACGGATCTGCCTGGAATAAGGTGCCGATACTGCTGTCGGTGATGTCTTCTAAATAGTTGCCCTTTGTCGCGTTGGGATTAATTTTGAAGATCACAAGTTTGTCGTTGTTGCGATCGCTGGCAACGGCAATATCAACTGATTCATATCCCAACGGGAAGCCGTATTGCAAATCAATATTGTTGTAACGGATGTCACCCGGATTAATTTCCTGCACCAGGTTACCCGCCAGGTCATACACCCGTAGTCCAGCATTTTTAATTACGGTCAGCACCAGGCTTTGTGCTGGATTTTTGGAGTGGACGTAGATCGCCGGATCATCCGCATCTCCCCGTTGATCACGAGGTAGATTGGGATCATCCAGCAGCGGAGGGCAGGTTTCCACTGTTGGAGCCACCGTTGGGATCACCTCTCCCTCCAACACCAGGACTTGCGTAAACTGGGTAGCACTGAAGTTGTTGTCACTCACCAGTACAATCGATCGCCGCCCGTCCGGTAAGGTAGGACCAAACTCGATGCCTTCAATGTTATCTGTGCCAGTCGGTAGTTTCAGGTCATTCAGATTAAGCAGCAGGCGCTTTTGGACGGGAACGATCGCAGCTCGTTGATTGGCACTGAGGCTGTTCAGAGAATCGTAGGCACTGATATCCGTTGCCCCTTGAAGACTGATTTCGTAAATCTTGATCGTGTTGCCCGCCCTGGTGCTCCAGTTGAAAAAGACCGCTCCAAGGCCAGGAAAGTTCCACGATTGTCGATCGCCAACAAATCCACCAGTCCATTGGTGCTGAAGGCCGTTGCTGGGTTGGCGGGTTCTACCACTGGGTCAATTTCGTACAAATATCCTTTCTCCGGTTGTCCAGTTATCAGGTTGTATTGCAAGATGCGGGCAGGACTCCCAACTGTCGGGCTAGCGGCTGGACCATCCTGGAGCAAGGCGTTTTCGGTGGCGGTAAATAGGAACCGCTGATCGGGGGTAATGGTCAGGCTCTCAAGGGCCAGGTTATTGCGGATCCCAGCCGTCTGAGTGTCACCTGTATTGATCAGGCCATCCCCATTGGTGTCCTGCACCACGGGCAGAAACTTGGTCGGCACAAGCAGTGCCCGGATCTGTTGCCCGGATGTCAAATCAAACTCATTCACGAAAGGATAGGTCACCCGTCCGGCGGCAATATTCACTTTACCTTCCGAACTAATGAAGACGGTGTTATTGGGAGTCAGAACAATATCTTCAGGATCAAGTTTCAACGGTGCAAAGGTATTACCCGCCAGATCGCGCAATAGTGTGACATCGGTAAAGGTGACATTGGGCGTGCCGTTGGCACTGATGCTGATTTGGGCGGTGTAAAAGCGGGGTGGGGTGTTGTCGGTCGGTGGAGGAGCGGCAGGAGAATTGGCTGCTGTGCGATCGCCGCGATCGTCAGAAATGAAGTAATAACGGTTGTTCAGGCGATCGTAGGCGAGGCCAGAAAGCCCACCAATCTGGGTGTTCAGGCTATTCAGGGTAGCCGTAGTACTGGTTGGGAGAATCTGCTGCCCCACCAGATCGACTTCAGGAATTGTATTTCCGGTGGATGTTGGCCCTAATTGCAGATCGATCAATACGGCCCGGTGGTCAGAACTGGGAAATCCGTTGGGGAGAGCAGGATTAAAAGTACCCACTAGCGGGAACTGAGGATCGGTGTTAAGGGGCCAGAAAACCTGGGAGTTGAGGATATTCAGGTCAGTCGAAGGCAGAACATAATCCGATCGCAAGTTGCCCGGAGTGGTATCTGCGAAGTCAGCCGTATCAAAGGCCGGATTGCTGCGATGAGTGGTATTGGCTCCTCCCTGCAACGCTGACTGTTGCACGGCACCTGGACTCGTGGGAATGAAGTTGGTATTGATATGGGGATTCTGGAGTAATTGCAGAATGGCATTATCGTAGCTATCGCCATCCCGCGGATCGGCGTTCTGGTCGCCCATAATAACAAAGCTGGAACCTGCAACCAGTCCTCCATATTGACCGTTGTCATCATAAATGTAGGCTCCTGCACCGGGAGTTACATAATCTGACCAGAAACGAATTTCGTCGTGATTGCGTTTGCCGTTACGGTCTTCAGAACCATCGAATACGGGTGGAGTCGGGTGGCTGACTAAAGCATGAATGGTTTGACCATCCACAACAATAGGGACATCCCAATGGCTCTTAGAAGATAAGCGTAGGATGGTCTGTTCTTCCGGAGAGTAAAAACTACCCAGATTTTCATTGATCGGAGTCGCGGGATTATCCAGCGTTGGGTCGTTAGTCAGCAGATTTCCTGGCATATCCTTCCAGAGAAAAGTCTGGAACGTTCTCACATTGTCGGTGTTGATCGGATATTTGGACAGCAGCACCATGCCAAACTGTCCAGGAAAGGTGCCGAAGCCAAAAGCATCATCGCCGTAGCCAGAAGCACCCACACCATCAACGATATCGCTGACTGCGACCCCATTGTTGTTTAGATCAAAACCAGTAGAAATCCCGGTATTAGAAGGGGCAATGTAGAAGTAGGGATACTCAACAGGGGCTGCACTATTCTGACTGACCGACAGAAAATTTTCTTGAAACAACTGCACCGCTTCAGTTGGATTTGCAGAGAAGAAATCAAATTCGTTAATCAGCAACACATCCGGGTTGATTCGCTGAATGATTTCAGCCACGTTTCTGGCCTGTTGAACTCGCAGTTCCTGGCTAATCGTTGTCCCCCGGTTATCTGGAATAACTGGATTGAAAAAGTCATTAATGATTTGTCCTTCTGCATTCCGGTTGAGAGAAGCATTGAACTGAGCGAAACGAACGGAAGATGGCATAAATTTGTCCTTAAGCGGTGAATAAATTAGAATCTCAGTCCTAACCTTAGAGGATGTTTTAAAGCCAGTCACCCTGGCGACTAAAGTCGCGGCTATCCGGGGAAAATCTGCCGACACAGGTTACTGAAAACCTGGATGGTATTGAGTCTGCGTTGGCAGACTGGGTGAGTGTAGTCGCGATTTTAACCGCCAGATACTAAAAGAAAATTGAGCGATCGTAACTTTCCATATCTACCTAAACCAAGTTCAACTGAAAAACAATTGTTTTCCCATCAGAGAAGCTGTAGTTCTAATAGTTCTAGACTTGGATAAGGTTTATAACTTTTCTTGAAAAGAGTTTAGATGCCGTTATTCAATACCCGATTGAATTAATGTTTAGACAAAACACTAGCAATCAAAAAATAATCAGCAGCTCAACCAAATTCAACTAGAGAACGATCTTTCCCCATCAGAGAAACTACAGTTCTGGACTTGAATAAGGTTTAGCACTCACTAACCCATAAATGAAATTTAAGTGTACATCACTCATTTAGAAACCGCTATAGACATAAGATCAATGTCAGGATGGTTATTCAACCTGCTGCTTTCTATAAATCTCATATAAACTTTAAGAACTCTCTATCAAACCTTTAATAGCTTAGTAATATTGCAAAAATTTACATCCAGATAACAAGGGTCTAGGAAACCGGGCACACCATGTCCGGGGTAAACACATCTAAAAATGTAGCTAAGAATACAAATTATTTGGATAAACAATGGGTGCAGCAGGAGTCCACGCTACATAGAGTCGGGGAAGGAGTGTTTTGCGACTATCAAAGACCTATGGGTGGCACGGATACCTGGCTGCACAAAATGGCGAATGTGCTGCACAAACTGCCTGAAAGCCAGCACTCCCAAGCCAAGTCCACAGTACGGATCAGGGCAGAACTGCAAATTTCGGCCTAATCTTCCTGGTGACGAGTAGCTTGACATCCCATTCTTAGGGAGCCATCAGTGTCTCATCAAAATCATTCAGATCAAAAATCAGATTGCGTTCTGGGAGGACAAACCCGCCAAATTTAAGCAGATGGCAATGCGATCGCGAACTTGCGAATGACAAAGGACAAATGATATTCCATCTAGATATTCCATCTAGAGCTTATTTCCACCGACTTGCTGACTGAACCACTCTTGCAGAATCGGATTCACCAGTTCGGGTGCTTCATCCTGGGGACAGTGACCCACTCCTTCCAGGGGAATGAAGCGTTCTACACAGGGGTAGTTAGCCAAGGCTTGACCTAAGGCGATCGGTTCCCAGGGATCGGCAGCCCCCCAAAGAATAATGGCAGGGCAGGGCAATACTTCCAGTAAATCCTCTGGTAATGGCCCCTGAGAGTAAGCGGTGAAAGCCAGAAACACATCAGCAGCACCAGGATCGCTGGCAGGAACCATCAGCAAATCGACCAGTTCATCAGTAACCGCATCGGGGCGAGCATAGGCTTTTAGAAGAATTTTACGAACAGTTTGCGATCGGGCAATCTGTTTAAAGAAGGCCCGACCAATCCACTTCACCTGCAAAATTTGCTGAAGCAATGGGGCTCCCATGCGCTTAAACCAGGGCTGGGTAGCTCGACGGCGATCGTGCAATAAGCGTAAAGAGCAGTTAATCATTGCCACTCCCCGCACCAGATCGGGGTGGTCAACAGCCGTTTGCATGGCAGCAATACAACCGATCGAATTGCCCACCAGAAAGACTGAATCAGCAATGACTTCTCGACAGAAATCCGCAATTTGTTGACTCCAGGTTTCAAAGGTGTAGGCCATTTGGGTATTGGGAGTTGGCTTAGCTGAACCACCAAAACCAATTAAATCCAGCGCATACACTCGACAGGAAGTGGCCAGCGCGGCAATATTTTTGCGCCAGTGACCCAAGGAAGCTCCAAATCCATGCACTAAAACGACGGCTGGGCCTTGCGTTCCTTGAGTTTGGTAGGTGATGGGATAACCACGCCAGTGCCAGGTTAGGACGGGGGAATCGGAGTGCGTTGATGGGGATGAAACAAAAGTCATTGCTTTTAACAGGAGATAAAACCAGGCATGGCAGGATGAAAAGGCATCCAAACCTAACATAGTATGCAAATTCGTCAGGATACCGTCCTCAAAAAGGTGCGGATCTCCCTACCTGTTTGGGTAGAAGTCTCCAACTTGCCAGATATAAGTTGCACTTCTTAAACTCTGACTAAAGTCTATATCTTATTATAGAGTTTTCTGTTGCACAAAGCTAATTCCTGAGAACAGGCGATGCTTATTTGCTATTCAATTTGACGAGGTAAAGACATGGTGAGTCCTAATACAAAGGCCAGTACAACAGTCTCAACTCCTAAGTCGGCAAAAGCCCCCTTTGTTTCTGCTCGGCCTAAAGTTCCGGCCAGGCAGGCGATCGCATTGATTTCGGATCATGGCGATCCGGCGGCTGAAATTGGTAAAGAGGAGGCTGGTGGTCAAAATGTCTACGTCCGTCAGGTTGGAGAGGCACTGGCTAAGTTGGGTTGGCAGGTCGATATGTTCACCCGCAAGGTGAAACCCGAAGATCCGGCAATCGTTTACCATTCCCCTCATTGCCGCACGATTCGACTAGTGGCAGGGCCGCAGGAGTTTGTGCCCCGCGATCAATTATTCAACTACATGCCAGAATTTGTCGAGGCGTTCCAAAAATTCCAGGCCAAGGAAGGCACCAATTATCCCCTGGTTCATACTAATTATTGGATGTCGGCCTGGGTGGGGTTGCAACTCAAAGAACGGAGTAATATTCAGTTGGTGCATACCTACCATTCTTTGGGAGTCGTGAAGTATCAATCTGTTCCCCTGCGGCCTGTCAGTGCAGAAACTCGATTAGCGGTTGAGAAGGAAATTTTAGAGAAAGCTCACTGTGTTGTAGCCACCAGTCCGCAGGAAGAAGAAATACTGCGATCGCTGGTATCGCAGCAGGGGCAAATTGAAGTAATTCCCTGCGGTACCGACATCACTAACTTTCATGCCATCCCAAAAGCTGAAGCCAGAGCCGCGTTAGGGTTTACTTCTGATGAGGCGATCGTCCTCTATGTCGGTCGCTTCGATCCCCGGAAAGGGATTGAAACCCTGGTGAAAGCGTTTGCCCGGTTGAAAGCTGGGTCAGAATGTCCGGTTGTGGATATGGACGGCTCTTGCCTGCAACCCCCGACTTATCAGATCCTACCGTCCAAATTGAAGTTAGTCATTGTCGGCGGTAGTGAACCGGGGCAGTTCGACGGACAGGAACGGGAGCGGATTGAACATCTGGTGCAGGAATTAGGACTGACGGATCAGACGCAGTTTGTCGGACGGGTGGGGCACGATCGCCTGCCACTCTATTACACAGCCGCCGATGTGTGCGTGGTACCCAGTCACTACGAACCGTTTGGCCTCGTGGCATTAGAAGCAATGGCCTGTGGTACGCCGGTCGTTGCCTCTGCCGTTGGTGGCTTGAAATTTACAGTGATTCCTGAAGAAACTGGTCTTTTAGTGCCCCCCCAAGATGAAGAAAAGTTTGCCGATGCCATTAACCGTATTCTTAGTGACGAATTGTGGGCACGCAAACTGAGGCGGCAGGCTCCTATCCGGGTGCAGCAAAACTTTAGCTGGTCAGGTGTAGCGGCCCGTCTTAGTGATTTGTATCGTCGTTTACTGGCTCAATCGATTTCTCATACCGGCCTGCTAAGTGCTAATAGTAGGTCACTAATACTGCCAGACAGTACATTGACGATTGCATCCTAGGATGGGCAGGTTGAATCAAGAAGTTCTTAGGTTATTTCCAGAAAAATTTATACCCGCAAAGCGTAAGGGCTTAGCAGGTGTTTGAAAATTATCTGGCGGTTAAAACCGCAACTACACTCACCCAGTCTGCCAACGCAGACTCAATACCATCCAGGTTTTCAGTAACCTGCATCGCAGGTTTTCTCCGGATAGCCACGACTTCAGTCGCTAGGGTGATTAAACCTTTTCTTCTTGCTGCAACAATTGCCTAATGATCAGTGACTAATAAACACTTTCCAGAATCCGCGGGCCGTGATGGATCTGGTATAAGTATTGCTTGTGAGCCAACTTGTGGGCAGCAATCCGCCACAAGTATTGAACAGGGCGGCCTAGGTGTTTCTGGATAGGAGATTGCTGCAGCCAGTTTTCGTAGCCTCTCGCGATCGGGCCAGACAGAAGAGTGTGCCACGCCAGAGCAATGCGATCGGGCGTGAATTCCTGTGCTCGTCGGCAGCCATTTTCCACCATCGCCTGATAGACATCGGGATTGTTTTGCAGGTATTTGAGGGCTGCGATCGCCTCTTCGGGAGTCCGCACTTCAATGTAGTCCAGATCTGATTTCCGCAGGGACTGGTAGGCAGATTCGGGGCCAAGCAGGGCAGGACATCCTGCAAACCAGGCATTAATCAACTTCAGGGCTGGTTTATGGGAGGCATCAAACTCCGTCAGGTTGCGAACGGCCAGTACCACATCGGCTTGAGAGTAATCAGCCCAGCCTGCAAAGGTATCACGATCGGACTGAAGCTGTTCTGTATTGGTGATTAACTGAATCCCCAGAGATCTCAGGTCAGCCAAAAACTCTGGCGTTCGGAAGGGTGGGCATAGGTTAAAGGCTTTACCCTTGAAAACCAGATTCTGAACGGTAGAACCGCGATCGGGGTTGCGAGGTTTTAAGTTAGGTTGAGGCCGATGCGGCAGAAAGTGATGAGTGCTATCAAGCACACGAGAAGGATTAATCACGATCCGCTGTTCACACAATTTGGGATGAGGAGAATCGTGCTGACAGGCAACGACATAGCTCTTGAATAACAGATCCTTGGCATAGAGGTGGTAATAGGGAATAACACAAATTTGACCAGGAACGGGATCCGCCACCAAATGCACATCCAACCCCCGTTGCTTCAGATCAATATATGCCTGCGCCGACCAGATATCGTGATCTTTCAAACAACGTTCGTAAAGCGATGCGACTGGTGGTAGTTCATCACAGTCAATTAAATCCAGCCATTTCGGATCTTTGGTAACGAAGTAAACGGGATAGGGAAGCGGAGGTAGAAATGTTGTCTGAGGTAAGAAGGAAGCAGTAATAAAGGAATTTTGAACAGAAGCGGTCTGCAGCATGGGTGAGAAAAATGAATAAGGACTGGAGATGCAAATAAAGTCAACAAAGCACCGAAAACAGATAAATAAAAGTTCTAGTCAGGAAACAAAAACGAGTCGTTCGGATAACATGCTGGCGATAGCTTGGTATATTATTATTAAGCTCAAAGTAGTGATTTCACTATCGCGTTATTGCATA
>NZ_JBRAGO010000100.1:0-16391 GCF_052746595.1 Leptodesmis sp. | reverse complement strand
TCGGTGAGAATCCTTGATTTATAGGGGTTTCAGGAGTTTTCTGCACCACCAAGGGGGCACTTTATTAAAGTGCCCATTTTCCATTCTTGATACTTAATGCAAATTATTTTGTTGGCAATCCTTGGGAAAGTCCAATGCTAAGTTTTTGAACATGGCCAGACTGCTGGCACAGGTGAGGTTATATTGCAGGGGGGTAATGGTGATGTAATTATTGCGAATTGCCTGTACATCGGTAGGAGCCTGATCTGCTAAGTAGTCTGACTCTTCAATGTCCTCCAGTAATTCACCCGCTAGCCAATAATAGGTTTTGCCCCGGGGGTCAATCCGTTTTTCAAATACATCAATATATCGTCGGATGCCTTGACGAGTGATGGCAACTCCTGCGATCGCTTCCGCTGCCACTGCAGGCACATTCACATTCAGCAGAATTTCCGGAAGGCGCTGTTTCTCCAGTTTGGTCACTAAGAATTGAGCAAAGGTCGCTGCAGGGCCAAAGTTTTGAAAGGTAAAACTGGTCAAACTCAAAGCAATGCTGGGAATTCCTTCAACCACACCCTCCATCGCGGCGGATACAGTGCCTGAATACAGTACATCTGTACCTAGATTGGGGCCATGATTGATGCCAGAAAGAACTAGATCGGGTTTGTCCTCTAACAAAGCCCACAGCGCTAACTTCACGCAATCGGCTGGAGTTCCAGAGCAAGCCCAGGCTTTTACAGTAGGGTGAAACACGGACTCTACGACTTCTGCGCGAATCGGTTGGTGCAGGGTTAAGCCGTGTCCGGTGGCCGATCGCTCGCGATCGGGGCACACTACACTAACTTCGTGTCCGGCTGCCGCGAGTTGGTTGGCCAAAGACCGGATGCCTAACGCAAAAATGCCATCGTCATTACTAATCAGTAGTCTCATTGCTTGAAGGGTTCCGTCGGGTAAAGTATCTTCGTCCAGGATGTACAGTGCAAACTCTACGATTTTCCCTAATTTCGCCTCCTGTCGTCGCAGAAGACCTCTCCAACCTCTACTAAACTGGTAGGGTAGACCTCTTAACCTTTCTATGACTGTTCAGTCTGCCGATTTAGAAGCTCAACTTGATGCCATCCGCCTGGAAGCCCAGCAAGCATTAGCCGCAGCAGATTCCCTGGAGCAATTAGAGCAACTGCGCGTGAAGTATTTGGGCAAAAAAGGGCCAATTCCCCAGGTATTGGGAAGCATGGGGAAATTGGCGGCCAGCGATCGTCCTCGGATTGGGGCGCGGGCCAATGAAGTGAAAGACGCTATCCAGGCTGACCTGGAGCAACGTCGCACTGCCTTACAAACTGCTCAATTGCAAGCCCAACTGGAGTCTGAAACTCTGGATGTTACTATGCCAGGAGTATACCGTCCCCAAGGGCGCATTCATCCCCTGAACGGCATGATGGATCGGGTGATCGACATCTTTGTGGGATTGGGTTACACAGTGGCGGAAGGCCCAGAGATGGAGACGGACTACTATAACTTTGAGGCGCTCAACTTCTTGCCCGACCATCCGGCGAGAGATATGCAGGATACCCTGTATCTACCCGATGGCAATATTCTGCGGACTCACACATCGTCAGTGCAAATCCGGTATATGGAGGCCAACGAACCCCCTGTACGAATTGTCATGCCGGGTCGGTGTTACCGTCGGGATACGGTAGATGCCACCCATACAGCGGTGTTCCATCAAATTGAGTTTCTGGCGATCGATGAAGGCTTAACCTTTACCGATCTGAAAGGGACAATCCGCATATTCCTGGAACAATTGTTTGGAGAAGTGCCAATTCGGATGCGGCCCAGTTTCTTCCCCTTCACGGAACCTTCGGCAGAAGTTGATTTACAGTGGAAAGGACGCTGGCTGGAAATCATGGGTTGCGGCATGGTGGATCCTAATGTCCTCAAGGCAGTTGGGTATGATCCAGAAGTTTACACCGGCTTTGCGGGTGGACTGGGTGTTGAACGATTGGCCGCTGTATTACACCAAATCGACGATATTCGTCGCTTGTACACTAGTGATTTACGCTTCCTGCGTCAGTTTTAGGCCCACTTGAGAAAAGGTAGAAGCAAGTCTTCCACCTTTTCCCTCATTCCCTCAGTGAGCAGGCTTTTGACGAAGCTGGGCGCGGGTAGCCATCGCTTGCAACCGTTCTAAAGGATATTCGGCGGCAAAGTTATCCCACGGCTTTGCCTGACCAGCCGCATTGTAAACGTACATCACACCGTTAATAATGCGACTAGAAACAATCAGGCCGAGGGCACGAGCCAGGTTAAGAGATTGAGTGATATCACTAGGAGTCATTGGTTTACAGAAGAATCCAGTTATGGAGTTGAACTTTAAGGATTTATGAAATTCAATTTATGAGAACTCTAACGCATCTGTATGAAAATGCTACTAAGTTTTGTTACAGAGTGCTTTGAAAGAATGTGGTTGAGGTGCCTCCCCAACCTGCTATCGTAAACAAAAGTTCAAGGCATACTAGATAAAGAGCCATTGTGAATCTAAACCAAGTCTAGCGAGAGAACAATCCTGGTTCGATCAGAGAAACTACGGTTTTAGACATGGACAAGGTTTAATATGGCTCAAGTCCTAACTTCCCAAACTGCAAGGATCTATGGCAAAACGTCGTCCCCGATCTCCGGGCTATAGCAACAATTACGATCGTGACTACGATCGTAATTTTGATGACTATGGGCCTGCTGAGGAAAAGTCTGGCCCGCAACTCTCTGTCCCACAACCCCGTAAATCCTTCCTGGCATCTCTGTTTAATGCCACTACAATTTTTGTCCTAGCGGGCGTGTTCATTCTTGGAATTGGGGTTGGCATGGCTTTTGCCTCAATGGGCAGTCTGGGTGCGAACACAGGTGGTACCAAAATTGTGACTCAGTACGAGTTGGACAATAAAGCGCCCAATTCCGATCTCTGTGTGCAGTTTGGAGCCAGCGCGATCGTCACGGATATGCGGGTATTCGTGACCCTCAATCCCCTTAACTTCTTTGTGTCCCAACCCGTTGCCCAACCCGGTTGCGTGTTGCGGAACAACAACTGGTCAATTCTGGAACAACGGGGATTAGTGAACCAGGAGCAGGTACGCAGTTGTAAACAGCGAATGAATACCTTCGGCTTTACCAGATCCTTAGAGGATAATCCCCAAATCGATTGCATTTATCAGAATGATGTCGCCAAGAACCTGTTCTTGGATAAAGGCCCAACAGGTCGGGCTGGCGAATCAGAAAACAACCGCTTCTAGAATTGCATCCTGAATCTTGAAAAAGGGTGGATGAACCGGAGAGCAACCAGTTATCTACCCTTTTTTCATTGGTGGGCCAATAGAAGTCGGAGGAGAAGGTGGAATTCCACATCTTGTCATCACATTTCCCCATCCCTCCTCCATCCTCGATTGCTACCGAATTACCAGATCCTGTTTGACTTGCACCTGAATCACTTGTCCCGGTTGTAAGGTGACTTGTTTAGGGGAAGCCAGAAATGAGGTTGCTGCTCCAGCTGCTGCACCACCTACCAATCCCAGCCCTGAAAAACTGCTGACGACTCCGCCCAACAGCGCTCCTACTCCAGAACCGATCGCCATTGAAGTGGTAGATAACTCCCGATTGTTACTCAGAGGATTGGATTCGGCTGCGAGAGGAATGGTTTTCTCACCTACTGCGATCGCCTGAGCGATAAACTTACTGCCACTGCCGTTGCTATCAAACCGACCCAGGACATAACTGCCTTGAGGAAAAATTACGTTTCCCGTTGCGTCTCGCACTTCAGTTTGTAGCAGGAGCACCTCCTGTAAAGGTGGCCCAGAGGGGAGTTTTAAGGAGGTAGTTCCCGGATAAACCAGATTTAAGGTTGCTCCCAGTGGTAATAGAACTGATGAATTGGGAGATTGAAAGAATACCCGTTGAACACTGGCAGGTTGCAAAGGAGGCATGGGATAGGTGGGAACTCCGCGTGGGAAGGTATTTAAGGCGATTGCTCCTGTAGTCGGTAAGGGTTGCCCAAATTCAACTGTCGATGGCTTGGCTTTGGGCTGAGTTGTCGCTACCTCTGGGGAACCGAAGGTTGGTGTGGGTTGCGATGGCACCAAGGACGCAGAAGCCGGAGGAGCGATCGTGGGTGCCACCGATGGCTGGGAGACAACCGGAGCCTGTCTTGGAGGAACAGCTTGACTGGCATTGGGGGCCAGAGGAGGAACCGTTACTAAAGGAGTCTGATTGGCTGGAAGACTGGGAACTGCGGAGGTCGGTAATCCCTCTGCTCCTGGGAACGTGCTGGCCACCGGAAAGGTGCCTCCGATCGAGGTAGGGGGTATTCCTCCCTGAATCGTAGGTGCCGGGAGAGCAGTGGACTGGGGAGAAGGAGCACCGGGCAGGGGAGCCAAAGGAGGAAGTTGTACCTGGGGAGGCAATGGGGTTGTGGCCTGTGCAATAGCAGTCAGGGATGGAGTCGCGCTCCCAAAAGGCACTGAACCAGACTGAGGATTGCTCAATGGTGGAACGCTGATGGTAGGAGCGGTCTTTGGTAAGATCCGGACTGTAGAAGGCATCTCCGTTGCGAAGGAATTCATAACGGGTGGAGGTGCCACGATCGCAGACGGTTTCGCAGGCAGAGAGTTGGTAACAGATGGTGTCGCTGAAGCAGGAGCCAGAGGTTTGGCAGCAATTGTGGATGAGCTTGGGGTGACAGATGGTGTAACCGAAGCAGGAGCCAGAGGCTTGTCGGTAATCGCAGATGGGCTTGGGTTTGCTGTTGGGATGCCTGACAGGGGGGGCGGGACGGAAATTTTAATGGCGTTACGGGTATCGATCGCCAGTTCCGCAGGGGATGAACTGGGCGGCAGCGGTGTTTTTGAGGCAGGTAATAGAACCTGACCCGATTGAGAGGAATCTGGATCCTTGAAGCCGTCATCTGAACCGATGGGGATCGGAGTTGGGGGAGGAAGGATTTTTTCGGCCTTGACCACTTGAGCAGGAACTGATATTTCGGGCTGTACGCGACTCCCTGTCGCTAGAACAGGTTCCGAACTTAAGGGAGGTACCCGAACGGGAGCAGGACTTTCAACGGGGAAGGGGGCGGAGGGTAAGGGATGAGAATGCTCATTCGAGGGGAGTGGGACAGCAGATTGAGTAGGGGGAGGAGGTTCTGAAACCACAGGGGGGGTGGGGGCAGGAGCCGGAATTTTGGCAGAGGGCTGAATTGGCGGTGCCTGAGCAATCAGGGGATGGAGTACCCAGCGGGAGGTTTCGGTGGGGTGATTGGCTTTCTCTAACTTGACTTGCCCCGGAGCCAATTCCACATCCGGGGACAGTTCCATCACAATGCGGGTTAATCCGGGTTGAAATTGAGAAACTCGGATTTGACGAATTGCACCAGAGTAGGTGGCTTGAGATTTGACGGCACCAACGGCGGTATCGGGTAAATCCAGGACAATGCGGGCGGGTTGTGCCATCAAGAAATACCGGGGAGTGGTTCCTTGATCCACAGTGACTTCCAGGCGGTTGGTGGTGGGATCATAATGCCACTGAGTCAGGGCCGCGGCCTGAGCAGTCAGAGGAAACAGCGCGATCGTCCCGGATACCAGTGTTCCCATCACCCCCAACGGTAGCCAGAATTTCAACTCACTAGCGGCAGAGGAGGAGTGAAAACATGGATGGGGAGAATTATTTTGAGAGTTTTTCATGGCTTTGGGCTGAGCGCATTCACAAATTTGGCGCTAAACTTGACGCTGGTGACCTGTGATGCTTGAGGGCTGCTAAAAATCCCTCTAACAAGCCACGCCTGAACGTAAGATGGCAATTACACCACCAGGTATAGCGTATGGATGGATCTATTTACTCGAATTCACGCTAATAATGGGGAAAGCTTTAGAAAAATTTACATTCGCCAGTACCATGCCGAATTTTTCATCCCCAATTCAATGCAGACTCGATGAATCGCATCTTTCCCCATCCCTAATCCCTAATTCCTAATCCCTAATCCCTAATCCCCATAGCTGACCCCCACCTCTATGACGACCTCATCTGTTCCATCCACCCACCCATTTCCCCCTGCTGTTTATATTGTGGGAGCAGGCCCAGGAGATCCTGAATTGCTGACGGTGAAGGCACAGCGATTACTGGCCCAGGCTGATGTGATTGTGCTGGCAGACTCGCTGGTTCCCCAACAGGTTTTAGCTGGGACACGATCGGAGGCTGAAATCATCCGAACAGCCAACAAAGTTTTAGAGGACATCCTACCGATTTTGATCGCGCGGGTAAAGGCAGGTAAATCAGTAGTACGGCTGCATTCGGGTGATCCCAGCCTGTATGGAGCGGTGCAAGAGCAAATGCAAGCGTTATTGGCAGCAGAGGTTCCCTTTGAAGTAGTGCCAGGGATCAGTGCATTTCAGGCCGCTGCTGCCAAACTGCGAGTGGAATTAACGGTGCCGGGATTGGTCCAAACCATCATCTTGACTCGTGTGAGTGGCCGGACTCAAGTGCCTGCAGCAGAAGAATTGGCATCGTTGGCGGCTCATCAAGCCAGTCTTTGTCTTTACTTGAGTGCCCGTCATGTAGAAGCGGCTCAACAGCAATTAATGCAGCATTATCCAGCCACCACTCCAGTCGCCATCTGCTTTCGTCTGGGTTGGCCTGACGAACAAATTTGGCTGGTTCCTCTCAACCAAATGGCTGCTGTGACCGCCCGAGAAGATTTGATTCGCACGACTCTGTATGTCATTAGTCCAGCGTTAGCTGCCCCGACTGTTCCCCATGCGATCGCCCAGCCAAACTCCAGCACACCGCAGATTGCTCAGGCTCGATCGCGACTCTATAACCCAGAACATAATCATTTGTTCCGTCCTTCCCGTTCATCCTAGCCATGCACGCCTGGGTTCTGCTGAAAACGCCAACAGAAGCACTCTTTTTACAAAAGACGCATAACCAAGCACAAATTACTTTTTCTAAGGAAGCAGAGGCAATCTAGAGCTACCTTTAACTCGCTTACACAGCCTCAGTTCTGTTCCCTGGCCATTCCATACAACTTGGTCAAATACCTGATAGAGAATATACAAACCCCGACCACATTCATTCTCCTGACAAGCTATATTCTCTTCCAAACTGGCAGTGTCGCAACTTTCAGGAGGCTTAAAGCCTGTACCCTGATCAGAGATCACCCACCAGTATTGGTCAGCCACTACCGAAAACCGCACCAGAACCGTTTTACTGGGATCCAACTTATTGCCATGCTTGGCAGCGTTAACCAGAGCTTCTTGAAGTCCAAGACGAACCTCTGAGCGCCACTGAGGGGGAATCTCAGCAAGCAGTAGATCGAGAATCGGAACTAGATAAAGCGTGGAAGCAAAGCTAACTGTGTTCCAACTGCGTTTAGCTGGACGGGATGAGACGGCTATCACTCAGAAAAACCCCGTAGCTTTCAAGTATTTTCAGAATAAAAACTTTGAACCAAAGCTTTGTTTCTTGCATTGGTAAGCCAAACCAATTTTTTCAGTTAAAACTCTCTGGAAGAGTTAAGTATCAGAGGAACTTCGATATGGATTTCAAAACAGTAAATTACAGGCGAGCGCGAAACACCCTTCATGATTTTACGGAGGGAGAAAGCCGAATCCACAAGGATTTGCTACTTCTCTTTACTTAAACTATATCAAAGTCGCTCAACAAAACACCAGCTTTGATATGATTTTCCGATTGGTTTATCAGAACTATATTCTAGATTCAAATTACTGATGAGTATTTGTTCTCAACAGTGACCTTCGATACTGCGGAAATCTTTCTCTACCTCTGCCCACAAAGAGCGGTTATGAGGGTCAGTTTGCAATGCTTTCTTTAAATACAGCCTTGCTTTATCCGGTTGGCGATCGCGTACCAGTTGCCGTCCCCATTGTTGATATACGATCGCCTGCCACTGCATGACTTCCATGTCTTTAGGCAACCGTCGTGCTAACCCTTCCACCAGGGCGATCGCTCTGGGAAATTTTTGAGTTCTCAGCAACTGTTGCAACTGGTGGTAGGAGGTTTTTTTTAGCTCATTGTCCAGCGGGGACAGACTGGGATCAGTTTGAATTTGAACGGCTTTGCGAACCGCTCTGGTCTTCTCTGAAGGGGGTCGGTGTGGTTTAGCAAGTTTAGCGGCTGGAGGTGGCGGGGAACTGGGCCAGGGCGCGGCTTCAGACCCGTTCATCCGGTTCATCAGGAATTTGTAGGCAGTGGTAATTTCAATGAACTTATCCTGCGATCGTTGATCCCCAGCACTCATGTCTGGGTGGAATTGCCTCGCCAGCCGACGATAAGCGACTTTGATATCGTCCAGAGAAGCGCCTGATCTTAACTCCAACACTCGATAGCAGTCCGCGACGTTCATGCAAAAGGCGATGACAGAAATATAAGAATTCTGCCATCGCCCGGGCTGTTTTGGGTAAATCTCGGCCAAAATTAAAGGTTGGTTCCAGGTTAGGGGGGTGCTATTAACTTCTGGATTGGGAGCGTCATTCGTCATTGGCCATTAGATTAGCGTGTGTTGACGAATGACAAAGCACAGCCTCAGCTCAGGCTTATTTCCACCAACCTACTGCTGGGTGACGGTTTCAATCACTTGGTCAATTAACCCATATTCTTTGGCCTCTTGAGCCGACATGAAGTAATCGCGATCGGTATCTTTCTCAATCTTGGACAATGGTTGTCCGGTGCGTTCAGCAAGAATTTCATTCAACTGATGGCGAATTCGCAAAATTTCTTTTGCTTCAATTTCAATGTCTGTGGCCTGTCCCCGGCTACCGCCCAGCGGCTGGTGAATCATAATTCGGGCATGGGGCAGGGCCAATCGCTTACCTTTGCTGCCCGCTGCCAGTAGAAAGGCCCCCATGGAAGCCGCCAAACCCACACAGATGGTAACCACTTCTGACTTAATGTGCTGCATTGTGTCGTAAATCGCCATACCCGCAGTCACAGAGCCACCAGGAGAGTTGATGTACAGGTAAATGGGCTTGGTCTGATCTTCAGAATCAAGGTAAAGCAGATAGGCGACGATCGCGTTGGCAATGCCGTCATCCACTTCTTCAGACAAAAAGATAATCCGCTCCCGGAACAGGCGCTCGTAGATATTGATCCACTGTTCATAAGAGCTACCGGGAAGACGGTAAGGAACGCTAGGAATACCAATAGGCATAGGACAACTCCTGGAAAGAGGGGATTGAGGGTTGGAGATGGGGCATTGGGGATTGGGGATTAAGGGTTAGGAATTAGGGGCATCAGTAACCGTAAGGTGCTGCTAGCGTTAGCGTAACGCACCGATCCAATGGGAATAACCTCTCGTGTCATTACACCTAACTCCTAATCCCCAATTCCCAATCCCTAATCCCCTTAAGCTGCTTTAGTCGCTAACTCTTTGGAACTGGTGAGAACGTGATCAATCAAGCCGTAGTCTTTAGCCTCTTGGGGAGTCATGTAGAAGGTGCGATCTATATCTTTGGCAATCTTTTCTACTGACTGGCCTGTGGTTTGAGACAGAATCTCATGAACTAGATGCCTTTTCGCCAATACTTCCTGGGCATTGATTTGAATATCAGTGGCCTGTCCCTGGGTGCCCACGAGAGGATGGTTGAGGGCAATCATGGCATGGGGCAGACTCCCCCGTTTGCCCTTAGTGCCTGCGGATAACAGGACGGCAGACATACCGATCGCCTGTCCCAGGCAAATCGTGATGATTTCGGACTTGACGTGCTGCATGGTGTCATAGAGGGACAGTCCAGCATTCACCGACATCATCCCTGCCGATTCGTGGGTCATTCCCATCGCGACCGGATCGCCGTAGGAATTGATGTAGATGTAAATCGGTTTGGTTTGATCCTCAGAATCCAGATAGAGCAGGGCCGAGATCAGGGAGTTGGCCAATCCGTGGGAGAGGGGCTGGTTTAGGAAGATGATTCGTTCCTGGCTGAGGCGCGTGTAGATGTTAATCCACTGCCAGTAGGGACTGCCAGGGATGTTATAGGGAACGCGCATGATTTCATCGACAGACATAAGAGGCAGTCCTGAGAACCATTAAATGAGAGCAGGGACAGGTTTTGGCAAGTCTTTGGTGCTTTCCAAAACTTTGTCAATCAGGCCGTACTCTTTCGCTTGCTGTGGAGTCATATACAGCATACGATCGGAGTCTTTGGCGATCTTTTCGGGAGGCTGCCCCGTGTTTTTGGACAGGATATCCAGCAGAGCCGCTTTGTTTTCCAGTACTTCTTTCGCCCGAATCTGAATATCGGTGGCCTGACCCCGACCCATGCCGATTTTAGGCTGGTTAAGGACGATCGTGGCATGGGGCAGGCTGGCACGGAAACCTTTCGTTCCAGAGGACAGAATCAGGGCAGCGGTTCCCATAGCCTGACCGATACAGATGGTGTGAACAGGCGGTTTGATGTAATTCATGGTGTCGCAAATGGCAAAGGCTTCCGTATCCTGACCGATCGCGTCACCTGTGTACCAGGAGGTTCCGGTAGAGTTGATGTAGAAGTAGATTGGCTTTTCGGGGTCAGAAAACTGCAGATACAACAGTTGAGCAATAATCAGCTTGGTCACATCGACCCCTAGCTGCCGTTTGAAATCGTCAGACGATACGAGCGGCAATCCCAGATAAATAATCCGCTCCTTCAACAAAAGGGACGGCAGATCTGGAGGGGGAGTGCGGTAAGACGAGTCTCCATAGTATGGAGATTGAACAGCCTGAATCGGTGCCATAGTGTAGGTAGTCCTTGAAACAAGGGCGCTGTTTATCCATAGTAGCGTGTGACTAACGACCAATTACCAGTACCCCATACGGATGACCGATCCCTGGACTGTCACTCGGAGGACGGAACCCTGACTGGATACCTTGAAGTTGCTGGATAGTGTTGTGTTCAGGATTGTTTGTTATGAAAGTCGGGTTACAGTTTACTCTCAGTGATGCCAGTGTGGATGCAACCCAGGCCATCAGCCAGCGGCAATTGTCAGTATCCATGTCGGCGATCGCGGATGAAATTCCTCGCAGTGTGCCACTCAACCTTTGCCTGATTCTGGATCACAGTGGTTCCATGTCCGGGCATCCGATGGACATGGTGCGGGAAGCCGCTCAACGGTTGATGGATCGGTTATCTTTGGGCGATCGCATTTCCATCATCGGGTTCAATCACAAAGCGAAGGTGCTGGTACCCAATCAGGAACTGGAAAATCCGATCAGCATTAAGCTACAAATTGACCAACTGAAAGCCAGTGGGGGTACTGCGATCGACGAAGGTTTGCGCCTAGGCATTGAGGAGTTAGCCAAAGCCAAGCAAGGAACCATTTCGCAAATTTTCCTGCTGACGGATGGGGAAAATGAGCATGGGGACAACGATCGCTGTCTGAAACTGGCTAAACTGGCCGCCGATTACAACCTCACCCTCAGTACGCTGGGCTTTGGCAGCGAGTGGAATCAGGACATTTTAGAAAAAATTGCTGATACAGGACGGGGCACTATGTCTTACATCCAGCAGCCGGAAGATGCCGTGGCAGAGTTCGGTCGGATGTTGAGCCGGATGCAAACGGTGGGTCTGACTAATGGCTATCTGTTGCTCTCGCTCATGCCGGGAGTACGATTAGCAGAGATGAAGCCGATTGCCCAAGTGGCTCCCGATGTGATCGAACTGCCTGTGCAACAGGAAGGTACGCAATACTTAGTGCGGTTAGGTGATCTGATGGTAGAGGTGCCCAGAGTGGTGCTGGTGAATCTATACCTGAATCAAATGGCTGTTGGGCAACAAGCGATCGCCCGCATTCAAGCCCGCTATGATGATCCGGCCTCGCAGCAGGAAGGACTCTCGACCGACTCGCTGACCGTATATGCCGATTATGTCAGTAATTATCAGCCCAATCCGGATCCGCAGGTGCAGCATCATATCCTGGCTCTGGCCAAATACCGCCAAACTCAAATTGCCGAAAACAAACTGCAACAGGGCGATCTGGCCGGAGCGGCAACGATGCTCCAAACTGCCGCCAATACCGCTCTGCAAATGGGAGATGAAGGAGCCGCCACTGTCTTACAGGACAATGCTACCCGCCTACAGCAGGGGGAAACTTTGTCGGAGAGCGATCGTAAAGAGACTCGCATGGTTTCTAAGACCACATTGCAGTAGGAATACGCTAGGGCGGCGCAGGTGATCTATAAGCCATTCTGGTGCTACGCACTACCAGCATTTGCAGCAGAAGCAGTGTTGTTAACTGTGGATGCCAGTTTGTTGACGGACAAGTTTGTCTGGTTGAGGTGTGCTTGTTCTGGGACGGGCGTTCGATCCCCAATTCCCTATACCTCCAAATACTGCTGATATCCCATTTCCTCCAACTTGGCCTGTTTCTCCATCACTGTGTCCTTCAGGCTCTGGCGATAGTGTTGTACTTTTTCCAGGAGAACGGCATCTTGAGTAGCCAGAATTTGAACCGCGAGCAGACCTGCATTCCGGGCATTACCGATCGCTACAGTTGCCACCGGAATTCCAGCAGGCATCTGCACGATCGAATAAAGGGAATCTACTCCCTGAAGATGACGACTGGGAACGGGCACCCCAATCACAGGTAACGGCGTGAGAGAAGCCACCATCCCCGGCAGGTGAGCGGCTCCTCCGGCTCCAGCAATAATTACCTTCAGTCCCCGTTGATGGGCCTGCTGAGCGTACTCCACCATGCGCTCCGGTGTGCGATGGGCCGATACGATCGCCACTTCACACGCCACCCCAAACTCTTCGCAGACTGCGATTGCCCCCTGCATGGTGGATAAATCCGAATCGCTGCCCATGATAATTCCAACTAAAATATCTCCTGCCATTTTTTCCTTCAGAGTTTTGAATTTTGAATGAATTACGAATCAATGCCTGCCGCTCTCTCACCCACTCACCTACCCATCCACTCCTTCCCCCCTTTACTCATCCTCCTTCTTCCCTGATCGCACAGGCTTCTGAATGCTGGCAATTAACAGGCAGACAATTCCTACATTGATGAAAACATCAGCCACATTAAAGACGGGAAACCGGATCAGACGGAAGTCGAAGAAGTCCACAACCTGACCCAGAATGAAGCGATCGATGCCGTTCCCTAAAGCACCGGACAGGATGAAGCCATAGCCCAACTGCTCCCAGCGGCTGAGGGTTGGCCCAAACCAGGCCAACAACAACAGGCCGATACTGACTCCCAGAGACAACCAGCGCAGCCAGCCTACACCTTGATTAAAAAAGCTGAAGGCCGCTCCTGTATTCACCACATACGTGAAGTGAAATACACCGGGAATCAGAGGGAAGGTCTGGGGGGGATCCGTGAGCGGAAAAGTGTAGACGACCCAAAATTTGGTCAGGCGATCGAGGATTGAGCCAATCAGGGCAGCGATCCAGAAGTAGCGGTTTTTGGCAAACATCAGTACATCAATAGATGGCGCAAAGCATAGGCAATAATCGTCACCGAGCAAACGACGGCAAACTGTCCCGGCAGCGGCTCAATGGAAAATTTAAACAATGCTTTGAAAAAGTCTACCCGTGATACCCAACCTAACAGATGCAGGGATCCCAAATAGAGCAGCCCGGTGACATGAATGCTGAGTAACCCGCATATACAGCTAATCAGCAGGGACTCTAAGCGGGGCGTAAGTTTGAAGGCCAGATACCCACACACCCAGGCGGCGGGAATAAACCCTAGTAAATATCCAAAGCTTGGCTCGCGCAGGTATGCTACCCCCCCTCCTTTGGCAAAGATGGGAAACCACGGCGTTAGCCCTAACAGAATATAGGCAATCTGGGAAAGAACAGCCGCATTTCGGCCTCCCACGCAACTGACCAGTAATCCAGCTCCAAACTGATAAGTAATTCCTAAAGAGTGGGTTTGAATAGCCTGATTGCTCCAGTCGCGGCTGGGGACAGCAATAGAGGCTTCTAGAAAGGTGCCACCGATGGTCAGAAGCAACCCGATTAGTGCCCATAGCAGTTCGGTTGAAAGAGCCATGGTCCGACGGTCAATCATTAGAGGGGAAAAAGACCACGATCGTGGTCAGGATTTCCAGTTCTAATCATGTCACACAAGGCCGAAAGGGAATCAGATTTAGCAAAATATGATGGAATTGGGCAATCCAATACCAGAACCAGCAGCAATACCGTCTTGTCAAAGCTTTAATTTCCTTGGCCGGATCCGAGGAGAATCAGGCTGAGAAGTGTACCACTATTCCAGAGACTGTGTAACAGCATGGAAGACAATAAATTTCGCGATCGGACGTAAACAAAGCCCAGCACCATTCCCAGAACAGTTAAGGGCAGTACTTCAGATAGACTCAGGTGGGCAATGGCGAATAGTACGCTGCTGAGAGCGATCGCGCCCCACACCGGAAAGTAGCGAGTCAGGGAAGACAGGAGAAATCCCCGGAAGAGAATTTCTTCAAAGATGGGAGCAGCAATCGCGGCAGTCAAGAAAAAGATGAATAGGGCAGCCGGATCCTTTCCTTCCAGGGCGATCGGCAAAATTGGGTTACTGCCTCCCTGTCCCTGCCAGATTTTTTGGTTAATCAGGGAAATCAGGATAACCAGGGGCAGTGCCGCGAAATACCCCCCCAATCCCCAGCCAATCCAATTGCCTTTCAGATCAAGGCGAAACCAGCCTTCTGGCAAAGGAAAAAATGGTTTGATGGAAAGATAGAGAACTCCTAGTCCTCCTGCGGCTAATAGCAAATAGTTAGTCAGAATAAACAGTGCTCTTCCCTGCTCTCCCAGGGTTGTTGGTTCCAACCCAGAGACTGATTGGAGAATCCCTAACACCAGAGGCAGCGCAATTTGACCGACAAAGAAAAATCCCAGAATCAGTACCTGCCAGACAACTTCCCCATCCCAGGGGGTAGACCAATCCTGAGCATCCGTTAGATTAAGCAAAGACTGTTTGCCCCGCAAAAACCACTGGCTGGCAAGAAATAATAGGATGCCAACCCCAATCAAACATCCCAGAATGGGCACTCCACCGACAATCGCTAAATTTCTCAGAGCTTGTTCAGCCGCAGCTTGCTCTCTGGCCTGTAATGCTTGCAAAGCGTCCTGACGTTGCTGCAATTGGTAAAGCTGAGACAGTGCCCGGTTTTCAAACCAACCGTCCAGGTTTTTCTTTAACAACGGCTCTGCATCTGGCAACAGTTGAGGTGGCTTCTCCCACAGGCTGGACAATACATCTGCCGTTTTTTCTAATGGTTCTAAACTGGGGACGGGAGCGGCCTGATCCATCACAGCTTTCCAGGTTTTTAAGGCCGTTTCGACCTGTCCCTGCTCTACCTGGAGGATCCCCAGGCTCAAATCCAGGTCAGCTATCAAGCGCCTGAGCTTTGCTTCTGTTTGTTGCAACGTTTTGTTGTCATACTTATTGGCCTTTTCAGATGTTTTTGCTAGGAGCGATTGCGTTCGCTCCAGGCTTTTCTCAGCTTGTTTACGAACATCCTGGTATTGTTCCTCAGCTGTCTTCAGCGGTTCGGCCCCCAGTAATGCTTTACGCGCTGACTGTAAATTAGCGTCGTCCTCCCGTAATGCGGTGGCCTGCAGCAATAAGTTGGTTTGGTATAGCTCCAATCGGCTTTGAATCTGGGATTGATTCCAGCTATTCAGCAAGTCCTGCCCAATCAGGAAAATGGCTAGAGTCGTTAGCACTACCAGAATCGCCCGCTTAATGGTCATGAAGTCTCTCGGTTAGTTCTGGATCTAGGTTACAGGGAATGGAGAAGTGTTGGGAGGGTGAATGAATGGATGGGGTGGAGACGCGATTCGTAATTCATAACTCATTACCTCCAGTTTCGTAAGGCGTTTTCGCCGAGTCCTAAATCAAGCTTTAGAAAAAGACGCTCGTTTTCAAGAATAGATGGCATACTGACTGAAGAAAAATTTTTGAGCTTCAGGAGTGCCAGTCATGCATACCACGATCGCTACGCTCGGTACTTTTACAATTCTTCTTAGTTTTGTTTCTCTGGCTCAGGCCCAGTCAGAACCGATAGGCTCGGCAAATTCTCTACAGGGATTACAGGAGCGCACCATTCAGCAGTCTGCCCCTTCTCGCACTACCACTGGAACTGCGTCTGTCAATGGTGTTCAGAATTCTTCCAATAACCCATTAATTGGTTTACCGATCGATCGAAATGTGCAGTTGCGAGTCAGACCAGAAGTAGGAACCAGTCAGGTAGGGGTTTTCCCAGTAGATGACAACTCCAGAGGGAGTCAGTTCCAGTTGATTTATCAGTTTGATGACCAGCCCACGAACCCAAACCAAAGATAGCAGTACTAGATCAATCGTTAAATTTAGTTAATCAGGTGACTTACATAGTTCACCTGATCTGAGTTTTAACCGTATGCACGTAACTATTTGTAATT
>NZ_JBRAGO010000099.1:0-16418 GCF_052746595.1 Leptodesmis sp. | reverse complement strand
TACATCAAAGCCCTTTAATTGTCCCATTAAAACACTCGATCGCTCTCTATTAGGACTAGCCTCACCAGATCCAGGGCAATAACCGATTACTGTATAGCCAAACTTCACCCGCAGAGGTAATTTTAGAAATCCTTATCAGCAAAAATCATGGGTGACCTGGGATTCGAACCCAGAGCCAGCGGATTAAGAGTCCGATGCGCTACCGTTGCGCTAGTCACCCTCAAAGCTTAATAATTATAGCATCTCCCTATCGCCTGTATTCATCTCCACAATCACCAATCATCTGAAACAGGTTGCGAGATTCACGGGTCACAGCTTCTAATTGAACACGATCGTCCTCATCCAGGTTAAGTCCAAACACTCTAGCATTATCGACAATGTGTTCTGACACACCTAGACGAACACCGACAATCACCCCTCCCACTGCAGGTTGATCCAGAATGAACCGAACGGCGACATTGGCAATGCTGACTGAGTGTTTCTGGGCGATCGCATGCAGCGTTTGCAACAACTCCTGAAATAAATTCCAGCCCCCCCAGGCACTGATCATCTGGTGATACTTACGTTGCGAGGCGGTATTTAACTCCCAGCGTCCCGGTTCCTGCACACCCAGATACTTTTCAGACAGTAAGCCACCGCAAACCGTGCCATAAGCGAATAGTTTGATATTGTGCTGCTGGCAAAAAGCGGCCATTGCCACTTCTGGACGGCGATCGACCAGCGAATACTGCACCTGATTGGACACAATCTGAATTCCGTGATCCAGGATGATTTTCAGATGTTCAGTATCAAAGTTGGTCAGGGCCAGATGCTTGATTTTGCCTTCCTGCTGTAACTCAGCCATATATTTGAGAGCATCCAGATAACCCGGATCGCGGTACTCCCACCAGTGAAATTGCAGTAGATCTAGGGCAGGTACATCCATCCGGCGCAGGGAAATATTAATGTTGTCCTCGACAATCTGGCGAGTCATTTTGCCAGGACGGGGTACCCACTTGGTAAACGCCTGAATCTTTGACAGACTCTCTACTCCGCGAGTCGCCTGCAGCTGTCGCCGGAATTCGCCAATGAAGTCTTCCGCAGGGCCATAGTGGTCGGCTAAATCCCAGGTGGTAAATCCAGCATCTACATAGTGGAACATACTGGCGATCGCGGCCTGGGGATCGATCCTGCCATGACCACCGGAGACCTGCCACATACCATTCAGAATCCGGCAAATGGTCAGGTCAGGAGTGAAGGAGAGGTAAGCGGAGGAGGGGAGGGACATGGGAAGAGGCAGTAGGGAAAAGTTCAGCGTTAAGAGTTAAGAGTTAGGGATGACCGGGACGGGAGCAGAGGCAATGCCGTGAGCTTCCAGGAAAGCGGCAACTCTCAGGACAGAGGCTTCCTGATAGGGCGCACCAATAACTTGAACACCTAGCGGGAGGTATCCGGGGCGGTGCAGGGGGATGGAAACAATGGGTAGGCCAATGAACGAAAGCGGTTGAGTAAATAATCCTACATTGGGACGCACCAGCATTTCTACACCGTCCAATACCCAGGTCGTTTGACCAATCAATGGAGCCACACAGGGAACGGTGGGAGCCAGAATGATATCGACCTGGGTAAACAGTTCCCGTACCCGATCGCGATACCACTGGCGGAAACGTTGGGCTTGTAAGTACCAGTTGGCGGGAATTAGCGCACCTGCCAGGAAGCGATCGCGAGTCGCCGGATCAAAATCTTGGGGCCGCTGCCGTAAGTCTTGCAAATGTAGATTGCTCCCTTCACAGGCGGTAATGATAAATGCGGCGGCTCTGGCTCGGTGGGCTTCTGGGATTGTAATAGTTTGTTTGGCTGCCAGAGCATCGGCTACCCTGGCGACTGTTTCAAAAGCTTCTGGCTCTCCCCCTTGGGCAAAGTATCCATCTGCTACTGCAATTCGTAGTCCGTCGATCCCTTTGGTCAATTCTGGCAGGCAGGGAACTGGGGGACGAGTAGTGCAGACGGGATCAGCGGGATCATGACCCTGCAAAAGGTCAAAGATTAAGGCCAGATCTCGCACCGATCGGGTAAACGGCCCCAGATGATCCAGGCTACCAACGAAAGGATAAGTGCCGGCACGGGACAGTCGTCCATAGGTGGGTTTCAGGCCAAAAATGCCACAGAGCGCGGCAGGCACTCGGATCGATCCATTGGTATCTGATCCCAAGGAAAAAGGCACCATGCCTGCCGCCACCGATGCTACAGAACCGCCAGAAGAGCCACCTGTGATCCGATGCAAATCATGGGGATTACGACTTGGCCCATAGTGACTGTTTTCCGTGACAAAGCCATAGGCATACTCATCCATATTCTGTGCCCCCACCAAAATCGCCCCAGCCTGTTTGAGCCGGGTGATCAGCGTGGCATCCTGAGTCGCCGGAGGACGATCGCGGTTAATTTTGGAGCCTGCCAGCGTGACAACTCCTGCAATATCAAATAAATCTTTCACACCAAAGGGCACTCCCGCCAGTGGGCCGGGATCCTGACCTTGCGCGATCGCCTGATCCACCGCTTCAGCATCGGCCAGGGCACGATCGGCCAGGATCGTAGTAAAGCAATTGAGGCGGGGGTTGTATTCTCCAATCCGAGCTAACGCCGCCGCGACAACTGATTTGGCCGATACTTCTCGACCCCGTACACTTTCGGCAATGCTGGTAGCGTCTGGAAAAGGGTTAGCCATATCTATTTTGGATTTTGGATTTGTGATTTTGGATTGGCAGGGGGGATATTAGGGATCAGAGATCGGGGATGAGGGAGCAGGAATTAGGAATTGGAGATCGGACATTCAATTTGAAGCCTTCTGCCTTCTGCCCTCTGTCTTCTGCCTTTTCTTAGAGTTCAAAGACAGGGGCAATTTCTGTGTCTTCGGGGAGGGGAAAGTCCATAACGAGTTGAGCGACTATCTGGATGCGCTCAAAGTTCTCAACGACGCCGTGATGATACTCCGGAGGAATAGGTAGGCCAACGACTGCAGCGGCCTGATCGATATATTCTGCAGCACTAGGGATGGGTTCAGTCATGCAACCTCCTTGCCTGATTCAGGAAGACAATTTGCGATATGAGCCCGCCATCCACCCCAAACTGTAATGTCTTTCTGCCCCTCACATAAGAGGGCTTCTCCTAATACCCCCAACACTTCTTCCCCCGTAGAGAGACGCACTTTACCAATGCCAAGGCCAGGTGGTTCCAACAACAGCAAGGTTGCGATCCCAGCCGCTGGAACAGACCAGATTTCCACAGCGATCGCACGTCCTCCAGTAGCTACTCGCTGCATGGCTGGATGGCGATCGGCAATCGACCAGAGGCGATAATTTGGCTCGGTGTGTGCCTCGCGAACAAATTTGGCACCAACTAGATGCATATTGCCATTCAGTTCCAGGCCACGCATCAGAGTGCCATTGACGGCCAATTCAACAAATTCCATGGTGCCAGACAGTATAGGGGAATACAGGTTAGTAAAAAAGCAGACGAAGTTCTTCTCATTACACAACATTTCGCCCATCTAAAAAACTAAACCTTGTCCAAGTCCAGAACCGTAGTTTCTCTGATCGGAAAACGACCGTTCTCTAGCTGGACTTGGTTGAAAACCTTCCCTACAAGAGAGCCTGGGGCATCACTTCTGCTCTCAGCCCTCAGCCTTAGACAGCCATCAATTTCTATATTCCAGTTACCTGAAGATGATGAACTAAGGCTTGTAATCCCAGATAGTAACTCTCAGCGCCAAAGCCACTAATCTGCCCGATCGCAATAGGGGCAATGTAAGAGTGGTGACGGAACTGTTCACGACGATAGATATTGCTGAGATGAACTTCAACCGTAGGGATGTTCACAGCGGCGATCGCATCCCGGATCGCAATACTGGTATGGGTATAAGCGCCAGCATTAATTAATAAACCTTGCTGGGTACCCCAGGCAGAATGAATCGCATCAACCAGAGCACCTTCAGAATTAGCTTGTAAGCACATTACTTCAGCCCCCAAAGAAGTTGCTGCCGTTTGCAACTTCTGATTAATCTCAGCCAATGTCACTGAACCGTAAATGCCGGGTTCGCGCATTCCCAACAGATTCAGGTTTGGCCCGTGTAAAACCAAAATCTTGATCAACTCTACGATCTCTCAAACAAACCGGAGCGAGTTAACGGCGCTGAGGGTCGTTCACCGGAATTGGAATCGGCTCGGGATCTGGTTGGTGTTCTGGCCCTAGCAATGCTTCAATCAGTCTGCGAGCCCATTCCTTAAGTTTATCGAGCACCTTTTCCAGGTAATCCATTGAACAAAAGCTCCTTAACCACAGCTTGGCCTCAACCACCCAAGTCTTGATTTTAAACTCCGGTATGAGTCCAGGGTCTGATTACATATAGCAATTGTACCCAATTTATTTCGTAAGGACATAGGGGAGGGAAGATCTGTTTAAACTTTATCCGAAAGATTACTGAAGGGGGGGAGGGGAGCTAAGCTTTGAGTTGTGAGTTGAACTGAGAATTTAAAACTGAGAACTTTCATCCAGGAGCGATCGCCGCAGGTGATCCAGAGCAGTACAGGCACTCAGGTGGCGAACCCATTCCCGTCCCTGGCTGGCTCCAAAACGATGTTCATAACTCTGCACACCGTTGGCTCCAGCCAACCCAATGTAAACCAGGCCAACTGGTTTTTCTGCACTGCCTCCTGTAGGGCCAGCAATTCCAGTAATGCTGAGTCCCCAGGTGGTGTTAAGGCGATCGCGTACCCCTGCGGCCATCTGTTGAGCCACAGTGTGGCTGACGGCTCCCTGGTCTGCCAAGTCCTGGGGATTAACACCTAATAGCCGGACTTTGACTGAGTTGTCGTAGGAAATGACACCTCCCCAGAAATAGCTGGAACTTCCCGATATTTGTGTCAGCATGGCCCCCAAGCCACCTCCCGTACAGGATTCAGCGACAGCAAGAGTGGCTCCCTTCGTTTGCAGTAATTCTCCTACAACCGAGGCCAAACTATCCTCATCGGCTCCATAACAATCCAATCCCCCAACTTCCCGGAGTTGTTGCTCAACGGGCGTGATTAGGTCCTGGGCAGCGGTTTCCGAGTCGGCGAGGGCCGTAATCCGCAGTTTTACTTCTCCCAAATTGGCATAGGGAGCCACAGTAGGATTTTGCAAATCAAAAAAGGGCTGCACCTTTTCAGCCAGGACAGACTCGGAAATCCCCCAAAATTTCAGCAAACGGCTGTACACTGTGCTGGTCACCCAACCCTGTGCCTTCAGGTAGGGAATCGCAACTTCCTGCCACATCACTTTCAATTCAGCAGGCACACCGGGGAAGGTGAGAATCGTGACATCCGATCGCGGCTGCCAGATGATTCCCGGAGCACTACCTCTTGGATTTGTTAACACCTGAGCACCTTCTGGCAAGAGCGCCTGCTTCCGGTTATTGGGGGTCATAGTGCGTCCCCTGCCGACAAATTTGCGGGCAATGTCCTCCAGGATCTCTGGATGTTCGACCAGCGGCACCCCAAAACAGTCAGCCAGCGTGGCATGGGTCAGGTCATCAGGAGTTGGCCCCAACCCCCCTGTGAAGATCAGCAGTTGGGCACGATCGCAAGCCGTTCTGACCACCCGCTGAATCCGCTCCGGATTATCTCCTACCACCGATTGATAGTAATGAGCAATCCCCAGCCGCGCTAACTCCTGTGCCAAAAACTGGGCATTCGTATTCAGAATATCGCCCAGCAGTAACTCCGTTCCAACACAAATAATCTCAGCACTCTTCACACTTCACTGTCCACTCATCCCTAAGTCCTAATCCCTAATTTCTATCCTCTACTGCTTCGCCGTTTTCCAGACCTGCCAACTGGTAAAGCTTAAAAGCAACGTGGCACCGAAGGCATATCCCCAGCCACTGGGCATATTAGAAACAGCAAGAGCCAGCGTTCCGGCCCACAAGGTCAGAGAATAGATAAACAGAACAGCCAGTCGTTGCGATAATCCGGCCTGTAGCAAACGGTGATGTAAATGGCGTTTGTCGGCCTTGAAGGGGGATTGACCACGACGCAGACGAGCCACCACAACAGTGAAGATATCCAGAATGGGCACTGCCAGAATCAGATAAGGGAGCAGGACGGCTACGGTTGTGACCGCTTTCACCAATCCAATAATGCCGACTCCGGCTAACGTGAAGCCAATAAAATAAGCACCTCCGTCTCCCATAAAGATTTGAGCCGGATTGAAGTTGTACCGTAAAAAGCCGAGACAGGCACCAGCCAGGGCGGCAGCAATCAAAGCCGCGGCTGGCTGGTTCATAAACAGAGCCACAATCAGCATCACAGTAGCTGCGATGCCAGCCACCCCCGCTGCTAACCCATCTAAACCATCGATCATGTTAATGGCATTAGCCATTCCCACTAGCCAGATGACGGTAATTGGCAAACTGATCCAGTCATGCAATTGAACTAAGCCGACATAGGGCATGGTTAAAAATTCAATTTGCACTCCTGCCTGCCAGACCAGGGCCGCGACTGTTAGCTGGGCTACTAGCCGGGTAATAGCTGGTAATGTTAATAGATCGTCTGCCAGCCCAATGAGAAAGAAGGCAATCCCGCCAATGGCCACCCCCCAGATTTCATACTCTTTTTGGGGAGTTTGAATGCCAAATCCGCCCAACCACCAGACCACCAGCAACGAAACTAAGGCTCCAGCAAAAATGGCCACCCCACCTAACCGCACCATGGGACGACGATGAATTTTCCGCCCACCCGGTCGATCAACGAGTCTCCATTTGAGGCCAAACTTTTTCACTTGGGGCGTGGCCCAAAGGACAACCAGTGTGGCAACGAGAAAAGCAGTGAGGTGGTACCAGTATTGAGTCATCGGTAAGGGGGTAGGACAACTGACAGGAAGAGTCTACTTCATTTCAGCCGATCGTTAGCAAATAATTGTGAATGAAAGCTAGATTTTATTAGCTAGTCTTATTTGAGAAAATGTTTGAGAAGTTCTCTTGCTGGTAACAAAACGGTCTAGATCCCCCTGAATCCCCCCTGAAAAGGAGGACTTTGAGACCCGTTTCCCCCTTTCTAAGGGGGACTAAGGGGGATCAACGGGTGCCTTTCGTTACAACAAGTGACTTTTCAAACACCTTTTAAGACAATCGGGTTGAGCACACTGCCGTTTCGGAAAAAACTAGCAATTTTGGACTCAAGTTTTAAATCTTAAACCAAGGTCAGCTAGAGGGCGGTCGTTTTCCCATCAGAGAAACTCCGATTTTGGCTTTAGACAAGGTTGAAAATAATCTCAAACTTTTATCTGATCAAAATTATCAGATCAAGATTCATCATCTTACAAAAATAGGCACAGGTGTCCTTCCCCCAAGGGAAACATTTCCTGTGCCTCGAATGAATTGAATTTTCGCAGGTTGGGGCACAGCATGAAGCCCATTGTCTCCAGGACGTTGGGTTTTGTCCCTCAACCCGACCTACACAAATTATTTAGTCCCTTGTCCTTCAGGCGGCTTTTAGGCCAGTGCCGGAACAGGGATAGTGAGGTGAGGATAGAGGGGAAAGCGATCGCACAGATCTGCCACCCGCCGCCGACAATCCTGAGCAACAGACTCATCCTCTGGATGCAACAGGCGATCGGCAATAATGTTGGCGATTTCGGTAAACTCCGTCGCTCCCATACCCCGTGTAGTCATGGCTGGCGTTCCTAGGCGCAAGCCGCTGGTGACAAAGGGAGATTCGGGATCAAAGGGAACCGTATTTTTGTTGGCCGTAATATTGACTCCGCTGACAAGCTGATCGGCTACTTTGCCCGTCATGCTGATCGATCGCAGATCCACCAGCATCAGGTGATTATCGGTTCCGCCAGAGACAATCTTGAAGCCCCGTACCTGGAGTTGATTTGCCATCGCACGGGCATTCTCAATCACCTGGGCAGAATAGGTTTTGAATTCCGGCTTCAAAGCTTCTCCAAAGGCAACTGCCTTAGCTGCGATCACATGCTCCAGAGGGCCGCCTTGCGTTCCGGGGAAGACCGCTTTATCCAGTTTTTTACCCAGTTCTGGATCCTGGGTCATGATTAGGCCACCTCTTGGCCCCCGCAAGGTCTTGTGAGTGGTCGTGGTGACGACATGGCAGTGGGGCAGAGGATTGGGATGATGACCGGTAGCGACCAGTCCGGCAATATGGGCAATGTCCGCCAGCAAGTAAGCGCCGACTTCATCTGCGATCGCCCGGAATTTATCAAATTGGATGATGCGGGGATAGGCCGAGTAGCCACAGATGATTAGCTTGGGACGGTGCTGTAAGGCCAGTTCCCGTACCTGGTCATAGTCCAGTTGCTCGGTTTCCGGGCTGACCCCATAGTGCTGCACCTTGAACCATTTGCCAGACACATTCACGGGTGAACCGTGAGTCAGGTGGCCTCCGTGAGACAGATCCATGCCCATGATCGTGTCTCCAGGTTCGAGCAGGCTGAGGAAGACGGCAAAATTGGCTTGAGCACCGGAGTGGGGTTGCACGTTGGCATGGGCGGCTCCAAAGAGTTGTTTCGCCCGATCGATCGCCAGTTGCTCGGCCTGATCGATATATTCGCAGCCACCGTAATAGCGCTTACCGGGCAAACCTTCAGCATATTTGTTAGTCAGCACCGACCCTTGAGCCACCAGCACTGCCGCAGAGGTAAAGTTTTCGCTGGCTATTAGCTCCAGGTGATCCCGTTGCCGCTGCAATTCATGACTGATGATATTGGCGATCGCTGGATCGGATTGGGCAAGAAAGTCTAGGTTAGTCTGAGTCACGGATGAACCTCTAAGCAAACATTTCAAGCAAAAACAACTATCAGGTCAATTATCAGGTCAGTAAATCTCTATACTCTATTATCGGATCTTGTTATGACAATCAGAGTTGGTCATGCTTGCAACTCCTCATTTCCCGAGAAGTAAAACACGACACTGTCTGGTCTGTTGACTACATTACACTGTGTAAGAGCGATCTCCGCTCATCAAATTCCTGCCATACAATGAAGGCAAAGGTTATACACGGGAGGTGCTGTATGCTTGTCATCCTGATGGATAATCAGCTAATTTCCCCAGGGCAAGTTTGCCAGACCTGTTTGATGGCCGATCAAAGTGGTCAACCTCGCTGGTCTGGGGGTCGTCTGCGCTGTGGTCGTGCCCTCCAGAAATTTAACGATCAGGATCCAGACCAATTTGAATGCCAGATGGGCTTTCGGATCGCCAATATTCATTAAACTGGGGTCACGGTTTCCAGGGCGGGACGCTTCGTTTCCAGCATCAATTTCGATCGCTTCAGAGGCTCAGGAATGCTGACTGGATAATCTCCAGTGAAACAGGCTGAACAGAAATGCTCTGGATTATCCTGAGTTGCCTGTAGCATCCCTGACCAACTCAGATAGCTGAGAGAGTCCACTTCAATCTGTGCTGCAATTTCTTGTACCGACTTGGTAGCTGCGATCAGGTGATCCTGGCTATCGGTGTCAATGCCGTAGAAACAGGGATGAGTGACGGGCGGAGAAGAAATCCGCATATGGACTTCGATCGCGCCCGCATCCCGTAAGGCTTTCACAATTTTGCGGCTGGTGGTACCCCGAACGATCGAGTCATCCACAAGTACCACCCGTTTACCCGCCAGCACATCCTTTAGCGGGTTGAGCTTCATGCGAATGCCAGATTCCCGCATCACTTGAGTTGGTTGAATAAAGGTGCGCCCAACATAACGGTTTTTGATCAACCCTTCGGCATAGGGAATCCCAGACGCTTGAGAATAGCCGATTGCCGCTGGCACGCCCGAATCGGGCACCGCAATCACAATATCCGCCTCTGCCGGAGATTCCATGGCCAGGATTCGGCCAATCCGCATCCGATAGGTATACAAACTTTCACTGTTCATCACACTATCAGGACGGGCAAAGTAGATCATTTCAAAGATACAGAGCTTGGGCTGAGGTTGAGTGATCCAGTGAAAGGATGCCAACCCTTCTGAGGTGATCCAAACCAGTTCTCCCGGTTCTACATCTCGCAAGTATTCGGCCCCAATGATATCCAGACCACAGGTTTCGGAAGCCAGCACATAGCGCAGGGGATCGGCAGAGTTAGTTTGCGGCAGGGTGCCAATTACCAAAGGTCGAATGCCATTGGGGTCGCGGGTGCCAATGATGCCCTCCGGTGTCCCGATCGCCAGACTAAAGGCTCCATGACAGCGGTGAAACGCACTGATCGCGCCTTCTAACCAGGATTTGCCACTATTGACTTCTTCCGCAATCGCAAACGCAATTAACTCGGAATCAGTGGTAGTCACCAGATTGTGATTGTTCTGCAGCAACTCTTCCCGTAGTTCGGGGGTATTTACCAGATTGCCGTTGTGAGCTAAGGCCAACGGTCCCAGACGGGTATCAACGACAGCAGGTTGAGCATTCACCACGCGACTGGAGCCTGTCGTGGAGTAACGAGTATGACCGATCGCCATTTCTCCTGGCAACTCGTTCAAAATCGTCTCATTAAACACCTGAGATACCAGTCCCATCTCCTTATAGAGATGCACCTGATTTCCCGTGAAGGTAGCAATACCTGCCGACTCCTGCCCCCGGTGCTGCAAGGCATATAAGCCGAAGTAAGTAAGCTTAGCAGCAGATTCCCCTGGTGCATACACGGCAAACACGCCACAGGCTTCTTCTGGCTTGTCTGGCCGATCCGAAACTACTCCTGATAGGACATTAAACCGATCAGGAGAGCCATCCTCAACGGGAAAGTCAATGGGCATCATCTTTAGGTTTGCTCCAAAGTATTGATACAGCAGAGAATCAATAGGTCAGGCCGTAACGTTAAGAAACATTACTTATGCTTTGCTTAATCTTCTCATTACTTGTGGTTACATCCTAGCAATCACAGATTTATTCCTGGATTTCTTTCTGATGAACAGAACGTAGGGATTTACGACCTTGCATTTTCAGGCCATCAAGCGGTGTTCGATCGCGGTGTTCCAGCGATCGCTGATCGTCGGTATATTCAAATGAATTAAGGACAGATTATCTTCTGTTGAAATTGTTAACTCTCCCCACCAGCGGCCAACACTTCCCAAGGACTGCCAATAGCCGGCTAAATGGTTCTGCAAATAAGCCTCCCAGTCAGCTTGGTGAGCCGCCGCAACAGACACGATAATGCGGGCACCGCCTTCGGCAAATAGGAGATGATCCCAACGGTGGGAATTTTGGATTTTGGACTTTGGATTTTGGATTAGTGCTTGCGCTGCCGTCTCCCGCTCCCTGATCCCTGATTCCTGATCTCTAATCTCCAGCTTAATCTCTGCTCCATAACCGCCACTGATGCAACACTCGGCCAGGGCTACGGCAAGTCCTCCTTCACTGCAATCGTGGGCTGAGCGAATCCAGCCCTGTTGGATGCCTGCTCGACAAACCGACTGTACCTGGCGCTCCAGTGCAAAATCAATGGCAGGGGGCAAACCTGCGATCGTGTGGTGAATAGTAGCCAGATATTCAGAGCCACCGAGGGTGAGAAGTTTTGAGTTTTGAGAATTTTGTAACTGAGAGCTCAAACCTGAGAACTCAAACCTTCCTACTCCGATGCCCAATAAATAAATGCGATCGCCTTCGGCCTGCCAGCCTTGACCACAAATTTTCGACAGATCGGGAATCAGGCCAACCATACCAACGACAGGAGTCGGGTAGATCGGTTGAGGAGTGCCGTCAGCATCTAGGGTTTCGTTGTAGAGGGAAACGTTGCCTCCGGTGACAGGAGTACTGAATTCCTGACAGGCTTCTGCTAAGCCTCGGCAAGCTTCGGCCAGTTGCCAGTAGCCGATCGGCTTTTCCGGGCTACCAAAGTTAAGGTTATCCGTCACAGCTAACGGTTCGGCACCGACACAACTTAAATTCCGCGCCGCTTCCGCAACAGCGGCTTTGGCTCCTTCGTAGGGGTGCAGGTAAACGTAGCGGGAATTGCAATCCACAGTGGCAGCTATGCCGGAGGAAGGGGTTGGGGACTGGGGATTAGAGATCAGGGCAACGAGATCGTTGGATTCTGAATTTTGAATTGCCAGTGGACGCAGGCGAACGATCGCGGCATCGGCTCCCCCCGGTAGCATCACGGTGTTGTTCTGTACCTGATGGTCGTATTGGCGATAAACCCAGTGTTTGGAGGCGATCGTGGGCGTACTCAGTAAGGCCAGCAAAACCTCATTCCAGCTACACAAACGGTGGTATGAATTCTCCAGATCAGATACCTCGATCCCTTCCGGGGTGCAGGGAGGCAGGCGATCGTCTGTCCACTCCCAGGCTTGACGGGCATACTCAGGAGGTTCAGCTAGCAATTCCCGGTGGTAAATGGGGGTGTTGTCAGCTAGGGCAGTGGCAGGAATTTCAGCGGCGATCGCGCCTTTGAACAGAATGCGAACGATTGGCTCGGCAATTACGGTTCCAGCGACAACTGCGTGCAACCCCCAGCGTTCAAAAATATCGATCAGTTCCTGCTCTCGGCCTTTTTCAGCGATAAACAACATGCGTTCCTGGGATTCAGACAACAGGTACTCATAGGGCACCATTCCAGTTTCTCGCACCGGAATTTTGTCTAAATCCAGTTCGATGCCAACCCCCCCTTTGGCAGCCATCTCGGAAGTAGAGCAGGTAATCCCAGCAGCACCCATATCCTGAGCAGCAACCACGGCCCCCGTTTTAAAGGCTTCCAGGCAGGCTTCAATCAGCGATTTTTCCAGGAAGGGATCACCAACCTGTACAGCGGGGCGATCGTCCAGCGATTCGTCGCTCAACTCTGCACTGGCAAAGCTGGCTCCCCCCATCCCATCTCGTCCTGTCGTAGAACCCACATAGAGAACGGGGTTGCCAATCCCTTTAGCGCCAGATTTGACAATTTCTGGGGTTTCCATCAATCCCAGAGCCATTACATTCACCAGGGGATTGCCGGAATAGGCCGGGTCAAAGTAGACTTCACCCCCCACCGTTGGCACTCCCACACAGTTCCCATAATGGGCAATGCCTGCGACCACTCCATTTACCAGACGACGAGTGCGGGGATCATCCAGGGAACCGAAACGCAGGGAATTGAGCAGGGCGATCGGGCGGGCACCCATGGTAAAAATATCGCGGAGAATGCCACCCACTCCTGTAGCGGCTCCCTGAAAGGGTTCAACGGCAGATGGGTGATTATGGGATTCAATTTTGAAGGCCAATCGCAGGCCATTCCCCACATCCACGACACCCGCATTTTCTCCTGGCCCCACCAGAATGCGCGGCCCCTGAGTGGGAAACTGTTTTAGCAGGGGGCGAGAGTTTTTATAGCAACAATGCTCTGACCACATCACCCCAAACATCCCTAACTCTGCCTGGTTGGGATGCCGTCCGAGACGATGTACAATTTCTTCGTATTCCTCCGGCTTGATGCCTTCTGCCGCGATCGTTTCGTCAGAAAAGGGAGCAGAGGAGAAAGCTGACATAGGGCAATCCAGTAAAAAGAGGAATTCAGGCTTACGCCACAAACACGCTCTATTGTATCGGTATTTTTCCAGTTGATTTTTCTAGTTAAGAAAGTTTCTGCAATAGGCTCTACCAGTGAAAACTAAGATGATGTTTGAGTACATCCCAGGGTGTGCAGTACCAGTAATCAATGTAAGAGGCAACCAATCTCTGATCGTTGAGAGTCAGTTCGCTTCAGCCACTGATGAAAATCGATCGCTTCCAGACCAAGTATCTCCTAGGAATACAGCAGCACGTCCTTCACAGGTAGCGGCGTAAAAGAGAGCGTAACGTACAGAAATTCCCTGAACCCCTGCAACACCTAAAGAATGTAGCGCTTGACAGCTCCCCAATTGCCTTCCAGTTTCATCAGGGCATCTAGTTGTGCCTCCTCAGAGATTGGGCTGTATAGAAAAGAGGATCATGCCCCAACTCCAGATCAAAGCTATCAGACAGCGAGCGAGCCAGATTCGTACTCAGGAAGAGGGTTTTATACCCAGTTCGGCACATCACAGACCAGTGGCTACGGTAACAGAGGTTTTCCCGACACCTCCCTTACCTGTCATCAAAATTACACATGTGCGATCATCCCTTCTTGAGAATTAGTTACATTTTTTACTTCAAAGCAGTTACTGGCACCCTGGCAGAGAAGGTCTTGATCTCAATTCAATCGCTTTAATCAAAGTCCTGCTAGAAGTTCATACAGGGTGATCAGGGCAGAATTGTCCAGATTGCCTTTACCCTGAGCCAACATAGCATTCATTAATTCTGTGACTTGGGCAGATCCCAGCAGGGGTAAATTTAGCTCCTTGGCTGTCTGCAGCACGATGTTCATATCCTTCCGGTGCAACTCCAACGTAAAGCCCGCTTGAAAGGAATGGTCTAGCATGCGCTGACCGTGAACTTCTAGCACCCGGCTTTGGGCAAATCCTCCCAGCAGAGCGGCTCGAACTTTAGCTGGATCCACACCCGATTTTTGGGCCAGGGTGAGGGCTTCAGCTACAGCCTGAACAGCCATCGCCACGACAAGCTGATTACAGGCTTTTGTCACCTGTCCGGCTCCGGCCTCCCCAACATACACAATGTTTTTACCCATTGCTTGCAGAATCGGCAGCGATCGCTGAAAGGTGGCCTTATCTCCCCCCACCATAATTGACAGCGTACCCTGTTGAGCACCAATGTCACCTCCAGAAACAGGTGCATCCAGGGCTTCTACACTGTTGGCCTGCAACCTGTCATAAATTCGACGGGCTGTAGCAGGGGCGATCGTGGAATGGTCGATATACAACATCCCAGGCCGAGCGCCAGCCAGAATGCCGTTCTCACCTAAAACAACGGCTTCCACATCCGGGGAATCGGGCAAGCAGGTCAGTACTACATGACTGCGTTGAGCAACCTGTGCAGGTGATTCGGCCAGCATTGCCCCAGCCGTTGCCAACTCTTCCATTGCACTCCGACTGCGATTAAACACCGTGAGGGAATAGCCCGCTTTGAGCAAATTTTTTGCCATTGGCTTGCCCATAATCCCCAAACCGATGAATCCAAGCTGTTGCATGGGTGGTTAATCCTAAATCACCAAGTCTGACTGTAGCGCGATCGTGCTCTCATCTCATCCATAAGCCAATTTATTCAGCCTATCCTAAATTGCATCGATACTCCACGCAGGCCAGGTGGATGCCGTTTCAAATAATCCTGAATCAGGTTTTCAAACGCCTCAAAATAGGTGAATGCTTCTGCTAATTCCTCCCAAGTTGGGGTTTTCTGAAAATGAATTCCTTTTTGTTTCGCTGCATTCCGGCAGGCATGGTGAGATCCGTAGCGCTGTCTTAATTCTTCCTTATTCATGGGGGTGGTAGGGGGAAGTGCCGCAATCTCAACAGAGTCCCCAGAAGTCTGCTGCTCCAGTTGACTGACTGCCACCTGAGCCACCGTAAAAATTGCAGCCGCATTCTGCAAATCTGCCTCTTGATTAGCTTGCAGTTGATCTAGCAACTGAGTTATCCGTCTTCTACCCATAACGTCTTACCAATCCCGCTCCGAGCGTTGAACAGAAGCCGGATCCGTATACATTTGCGGGTTGTTACGGCGATCTTCATCTGTAGGCGTGGGAGCAGAATCCGGCAACGTACTAGAATTTTCTGGCAGGTCATCTCCGTATTCCTCTCGCCACCAAAGGACTAATGCTTTTAAGGCTTGCCAAAATCTACTAAAACGGCCAGGAATTGCCATGACTCCCATTGCATTATTCACATCCCCCACGTCGGAGAATGCTTGGGAGAGTTGATCCATCCGATTGGTCATGACTTGCAGTTCGCGATTCAACTCAGTAATAACGGCTTGCTGGCTCTGAGCAAGTTGTTGTTTCTCCCGGTTTAACTGGTTGATGGCTGCTTGTAATCGCGTAGATCTGACTTAAGAGCAAGTGTCATTTGCTTATGTTCTTCATTGCGACGAATGAGTTGCGATCGGCTACGATTCGTAAAGATTAAGCAATCTCGCATCTCTACATAAATTTGTTCAGCTTCAGATGGTTCGAGAGAAGCAATAGTTTTAGGAAAATCGGTGGCAGACCGAAAGCGATCGCCAGGAGATTTTTGAGCAGCCATTTCCGTATCTCAAATCAGCAAGTTGGTAGTTAGAGTGGGCAGCAAATCGTGGTGAGAAACAGCAAATACCCACATCTTTAGTTTGGCATGAGGCTCTATTTACGATCCGTCCTTTACCGATTCATTAATATTTTTATGTTTATGGCAAAAGCGCTCTCTTCCTAAATAGGAGAAGAGCGCTTTTGAGTTTGTGCGGAGGTAATTAGCCGTTGATTGCTGGAGCCTGCAGAGCAATGGGGGTAGCTTCACCACTGGCCAGGTCAAGCGGGAAGTTGTGAGCATTGCGCTCGTGCATTACTTCCATCCCCAGATTCGCCC
>NZ_JBRAGO010000098.1:0-16477 GCF_052746595.1 Leptodesmis sp. | reverse complement strand
CGAGGACGTCAAACCATCCTCGCGTTGCAGGCGCGCGTCCGACTGCTATGGTCATAGGGTTAAAACTCCCAGATCAAGGTATGAGTATTAAGACAGTCTACTCAAAAGCTAAATGGAATAGCTGTGCAAAAGCACGAGTCATCCAGCAGAATGAGCAGAGTTTACGTTTCTTTACTGTTTTCCAATTATACGGATCACACTCTAAATTTTCCACCGAATTTCTTAACACAACTTATAGTTTTAGTCGGATAGCTTAATAAGTATTTATACTAATCTCCCTGAAAGGCAGGAATAGAAGCAAGGCTGGAACAGGCTTCTACTTTCTCCTTCTTCATTGGTCCTGAACCTGGCTCTGTTCAAAACTTTTAGGTTGAATGGCCAGTTCATAGCTCATAGTGGAATGAACACCTCCCGGACTAACCGTTCCTGCGATAGGAGCGGCGTAGCGGGAGAAGGAACTGGTAACTAGGGTAATATGGCGATCGGCAACGGCTAATCCCTGGGTCGGGTCATAGCCACGCCAACCAGCACCAGGGAGGTAAACTTCGGCCCAGGCGTGGAGGTGGCGTTCGGAGTTATCGGGATCACCTTCTTGATAGCCGCTAACAAATCGGGCTGCCAGTCCGATCGCCCGACAAACTTCAGTAAACAATACAGAAAAGTCACGGCAGGAACCCGCTTTTTGAGTCCAGGTGAGGCCAGGTGGAAAGGGATCTCCGGTATCCCGACTCAGGTGCTGACAGCCTTTGTAAATTTGTGCGTTCAGTTCTGATAGAAAGCCTGCTGGATTGCCATGCACTTTCAGCCAAATTTCCTGAGCCAATTGGGCAGCAACTGGATCAAGGGAATCGGAGTAGCCCAGACGGTGTCCAACCAGATAAGGTTTTAACTGCACTAGTAAGGATGCCGGATAATCAATGGGTAGATGGGTTGCCCAGGGTTCTAAAAGATAGTCAAAGGGATTGGTACGATGGGTCGCGACTTGAGACTCGGCATGAACGGTCAGCGATAGGGTGGGTTCGCGATCAAACCATACTTTAATCAGTTCATTCCCATCTAAATCTGTGAAATAGGACTGATATTTGGGCACAGGAGTAACGGTCAGGGAAAATGATTCAACAGTCTGGCTGCTGTCACTGCGGGGACGCAGGCGAATCGTGTGAGGTTGCAGGATAACGGGTTGTTCGTAGGTGTAGTAGGTGGTGTGGCTAATGTGGTAACGCATAGGCAGTAAGAATTAAGAGTTAAGGATGATGAATTGTGCTATCAACTTGCATAGGCTGGGTTAGCGCTGCGTAACCCGTTACCTCTAGGCAGTGGGTTTAATCCGTTAGGCTAGCGCAGGTTAACCGATCAAAACGTTACCGATTTTGCATTTGTTCAGGGATCGGGCATGAGGAATTGGAATGCAGTTTGACAGTAACGGCGGTTCCCTGACCTGGAGTACTATTCACCTGAATGTGTCCGCCATGCAAATCCAGGCACTTTTTCACCAGGGTTAGGCCCAGTCCGGTACCGGGAACAGTTCCTACGTTACTGGCTCGATAGAAGGGTTCAAATAGATAGGGTTGGTCTTCTGGAGGAATGCCAATGCCCACATCGGTAATGGTGAGAATGACATCACCATTGGGACAGGAAAGATCTAGGGCGATTGAACTGCCAGGAGGAGAGTATTTGATGGCATTAGAGAGCAGGTTGGAGAGAATGTGCCACAGCAGCTTTTTGTCTAGACAGGTGTTGGCGCAATTTCCTTGAGTGGTAACAGTGATGGAGTGGGTGCTATCACTAATGAACTGAATTTCTTCTACCAGTTCCCGACAGAACTGTTCCAGATTCAGGAAGGTCGGGGAAAATTCTAAACTGCCTCCTTCGGCACGGGCAATGGTGAGAATATCGTTCAACAGGCTGTCCATTGATCGGATGGAATTCTGGATCAAGTATAAGTATTCACGCCGTCGCGCCTCCGGCATCGTGTTGCCGTACTGTTCCATCATCTGAGTGCAGGACAGAATAGAGGTCATAGGGGTACGGAACTCGTGAGCAAACATTGACCAGAAGCGAGATTTCAGTTCCCGCAGTTCCTGTTCTTTCTCCAGAGCCACTCGAATCGCCGCTTCCGCCAGCCGTCTCCGCAGGGCAACCTCGATCGCCACGTGCAGTTCTCGTTCATCAAAGGGCTTGATGATGTAACCAAAGGGTTCAGTTGCTTTCGCCCGTTGTAGGGTGGCTTCATCGGCATAGGCTGTCAAGTAAATCACAGGAATGTCGAAGTTCACCCGAATCGCTTCTGCGGCTTCAATGCCATCTGCTTCCCCCCATAATTGAATATCTATCAGCACCAGATCGGGGTGATGTTCTGCCACTTTTTGCAGAGCTTCATCTGCCGAGGAGGCGATCGCAGGGACTGCATACCCTAGTTGCAAGAGTCTTTTCTCAATATCTCTGGCAACGACTCGTTCATCTTCGACAACCACAATTTTTTCACCAGCCATGTTATTCCCTTCCTGTGTCGCTCATCTCCGAAAATGTCAGGGTGAAGGCCGTGCCATTGCTGCGATCAAGTTCAATCCTTCCCCCTAGTTGCTCTGTAAAGATACAGACCAGTTCTAATCCCAAAGACTCCGTATTGCGGAAATCAAGCGTCTCGGGCAACCCAATTCCATTATCTCGAACGGTTAAGGTCAACTGCTCAGCAGCAGTTTTCTGAATCTCGATCTCAATTTCATTTGTCTCTTGAGGCTGAGGAAAGGCGTGCTTAAGCGAATTGGAAACGAGTTCGTTAATGATTAATCCACAAGGAATGGCGGTGTCGATATTCAACCAGGCATCACCAGAGGTAATTCTCAATCGAATGGGTACTGCTCGGGAGGTATAGGAACGCATTAAATTTCCCGTTAACTCCGTTAAGTATTCACTCAGGTTGATTCTGGATAGATCGCTGGATTGGTAAAGTTTCTCATGAATCAGAGCCATTGAGCGAATTCGGTTCTGACTATCTTTAAATAACTCCAGAACTTGCTCATCTTTCACATAGTCAGACTGCAGCCTCAGTACACTAGAAATCACTTGCAGGTTGTTTTTAACTCGATGATGAATCTCCTTAAGCAGGCTTTCCTTCTCGCGCAAAGAGATTTTGAGTTGAGCTTCAGCTTTTTTGCGCTCGGCCAGTTCATTTTGCAGCTGTTGATATAGTTCAGATTGTTGAATCGCGATCGCCATGTGAGTTGCCAGTTGTTTCAATAGTTCCACCTCAAACGATCGCCAGTGCCGGGGTTCGGAGCAGTGGTAGGCACACAACAACCCCCACAAGTGATTCCCCTGGAGAATTGGCACCACCAGACTGGCCCGCACATCAAACAGTACCAGGATATCAATATGGCACTGGCTGAATCCGGCTGTGTAAATGTCATCTGTAACTAAAGTTCGCCCCTCCTTATAAGCCTGGGCATAATTCTGACCGAAACAAGTATCCTGGGTCGTACTCCCTAAGGCGGGTTGCCAGCCCTGTCCCACCGATTCCACCACCACTCTACCGCTCCAGTCCGGGTTGAAGCGATAAATCAGTACCCGCTCCGTCTTCAAAAACTGCCGCACTTCATCCACCGCTGTCTGGAGAATGGTGTTCAGTTGCAGCGATTCCCGAATATGCAGGGCCATGCGCTCCAGCAAACGACTACAGGCTAACTGTTCCCGCAATTCCTCCAAATTCAAGGAAGAAGACTCTGCCGTGACCATGGACGGAGGCGTAAAGCGATCGCCATCAGCCGCAAACGCTTCAATAGACTGCTCTACCGCGATCGCGGATGTGACGATCGTGGGCAAATCCAGACTATAGAGAAAGCTGGTAGGAGTTCCCAGTCCCAGCCATTCGCCTGTTGGTGAAGTCACAATAAAGTGCTGCACCTGTTGTTGCTGCATATACCAGTAGGCTGCTAGCACAGAATCTGAGGCACTAAAGCACGGTAAGGCCGGGTTCAGAACGGCCGTAGCAGGTAACTTGCTTAAGTCCAACCCTAAACTGTTCAGCAAAATGATGTTTCGGGCTGAAATGATTCCTACAGCAGTTGTTTCCTGATTCACGTTGGTCTGAGTGAGAACGACCTGATTCACCTGCCGTTCTGCCATTAAACGAGCTACAGTCAGGATTGAAGTGGTCTGGGGAGCTTGAACCACGGGATCTTTAGCGACTTCAGTTACAGGACGAGATTTGAGCAAATCATCTACATGCAAAGCTGACCGAATACCAGCTGCTGTAATCAGCCCCACTATGGTTCCCTCAGTACTGACAACAGGCAGGTGGTGAATTTGATGCTGGCGGAGCAGAGCCAAGGCCGCAAAGAGCGTTACCTCTGGAGAATCAGTGAGGACGATTGCAGGTTGCTGGGCGGCATCTGCCACCGTCGTCCGCATCAAATCAACACCAGAGGCAATCGCGTGTAGGACTTCCCGTTCCCCAAACACTCCTAACAGGCGATTGCGCTCGTTTACGACCAGCAACACCTGTGCCCGTGCCTGCCGTTGTAAATTTGGGTGTAGCGACAATTCCAAACCGGGTGCCACGCAACTACTCTGGGCTTTTCCCATGATCTCGATCGCAGCCTGCAAGGCAGTATCTGGGCGAATGGTCAAGGGACGCGGATCAACGGCATGCTCTAGACTAAACCTAGAGACTAAAAAATTTTGCTGTTCCATACATCGGCTCAGGCCACGGCTTGCCAAAGGGGATAAAAGGCAGAACTGACTGAACGCTACAGCGAAATTTGAGCAATTGCAACAGACAATTGACGATTATTAATTTTTCAATAAGAAGGAGTAAGCGGTAGCCAGCGATCGACCTCTGCAAGATCAGTGGACTCCAGTAAAATGACACCAAGAGGGCGCAGCCTTCTACACTAAAAGAGCATATTCGCTCCCGTGGAAAAGCCAGAGGTTCCCACATTGGTATCACGTCTCAGTCTTGCTCTCCTCACCTCCCTGCTGTTGGCGACTCCCGCTACGGCGCAATTGGCTCCATCGGACAGTGTGCCATCAGTTCCGGCAGTTCCGGCTCCGGTTTCTAAAGAACGGCAAGACCTGGAGCAACTGCGAGCCGAGTTGGAGAATCAGCGGCAGGCTCAATTACAGGCTAACCGTGCCTTGAATCAAACGGCTACCTTATTTACAGGATTACTAGCGGTGATGGTGCTGCTGTTGGGAGCAGCAGTGGTGACAGTATGGCGGATCCGGCAATCAGTGATGCAGGAAATTGCTGCAGCCGTGAAAGCGCAACTGGATGATGTGGCCGATCTGGAACAGCGAGTGCTGCGGGCTGGAAAGGAAATTGATGCAATTCTTCGGGAAGCTGATGACCTGGCGGACGACATGAACCAGGGAGCAGACGATTTTGCAGCAGAGATAGACGCTCAACGGGAGCGCTTAACTCAGTTAGTCACCGAGCTATCCCAGCTAAAGGAACAGCGCACCACCGATTTGGAGGGCCAACTGGAGGCGGCACGACTGCGCTTAGAGGGGCTGGAGTTAGGCTTTGTCAGCCAGTTGAATGAGTTACAGGAAGCGGCACGATCGCGCCAGGATGCCACCCTGAAAACTCTGCAACAATCCGAAACCCTCTTCAGCAATCGATTAACCCGATTGCAAAAAGAAGCCCAGGGTCGCACCGAACACGTGTTTCAGCAACTGAAGGCACTGGAAGGTTTGTTTGCTCCCTCCCTGTCCAAACTGCAACAGAATGTGGAAACCCAGGCGCAACAGAAAATTGCCGCCATTCTGGAAAACCTGAGAAGGCTGGAAGCTGACTTCGCTAGCCAACTGTCTCAAATCCGTAGCGGGGTTTACGGACGCAAAGAGGAGATCCTGCAAAGCCTGGACACACTGGCGGCGGATTTTTCGGCTCAACTCACGCGATTGCAGAATGATGCCCAGCAACAACGGCAGCATCTGTTTAGCAATTTGCAGACCCTACAAACGGATCTGACCCAGCAGCTCTCTGGCTTACAGGCCAAAACTCAAGCCCAACAAGAGGCTCTGCAGCAGATGCTGGAAACCCTGGATGCTGAAGTCCGCACCCAGTTAGAAAACCTGCAGAATGAGGCCCAGAATCAGCGGGGAGCCATGCGGCAGATTGTCGAGCGCTTACAGGCAGACTATACAGCGCAATTGGCTGAATTCCAAACCAGTACCGAATCCCAACGCAATTCCGTGCTGGCTACCCTGGAGCAATCTGAAGCCGATATTCTGGCTCAGTTGGACGATCTGAAAGCCCAAATTCAGGCCCAGAAAGGGCGCATTCGTGAAGTAGTGGCTGGACTGGAAAGTCGGGTCAGCGATCGTCTGGCTGATCTGCAAGCCGCTACCGAAAATCAGAAAGCCCAGACCTTCCAGAAGCTACAAGCCCTGGAAACCGAGTTGGCAACTCAGCTATCAATTTTACAAACGGATGCCCAGAGTCAGAAAGAAGTGATTTTGAAACAGTTGGCAGACGTTTCACCCCAGGTAATTACCGAAACCCTGCTGGATCACGTCCAGAGTCAACTAGATCGCCTGAACAGCCAGGTGGAACGGCTAGAGACGAATCGCCCCGAGTTGTTCATTGATCCAGAAGAAATTGCCCAAAAAGGCGATCGCTTGCGAACAGAAGGCCGTTATGCGGAAGCGATCGCCGAATATGACAAAGCACTAGAGATTCAGGCCACTAATGCCTCAGTCTGGTTTAATAAAGGCTTGGCCCTGGAAGCCCTGGAACGGTACGAAGAAGCGATCGCCGCCTTTGACAAATCCCTGGAATTCAAGCCGCAGAATCCAGAAGTCTGGTTCAACCGGGGCAATGCCTTACGGAAACTGCAACGGTATGAAGGAGCACTGGCTGCCTTCGACAAAGTGGTACAGTTACAAACTAATCATGCCCCAGCCTGGTTTAATCGCGGCCTGGTGCTGGCCCGCTTGAAACGGTACGAAGATGCCATTTCCTCCTATGACAAGGCTTTAGAATTCCAGCCCTCTCTCCATCAAGCCTGGTGCGATCGGGGAGTGGCCTTGGGTTATCTGCAGCGGCAAGAAGATGCCTTTAAGTCTTTCGACAAGGCGGTTCAGGTCAAACCTGATGATGCCGTAGCCTGGTTAAACCGGGGACTGGCTCTGCAGGAACTGGAACGCCATGAGGAAGCCTTCAACTCCTTTGAAAAAGCCATTCAATTCAACCCGAATAATCCCAAAACCTGGGACAAACGGGGCTACAGCCTAGTGAGCCTGGGACGGGATGACGAAGCGATCGCCAGCTTCGACAAAGCCACCACCCTCAATCCCAACTACGCCAGTGCTTACTACAACAAGGCCGCCTGCTATGCCCTGCAACGGAAAGCCGAGCCAGCCTTGGAATATCTCCAAAAAGCCATTCAACTTAACGCCGCCTACCGTAAACAAGCGGCTACGGATGAGGATTTTGAGGCCATTACGAGCGATCGACGGTTCAAGCGGTTGGTGGAAGGGTAGATGGGTCAACGGATTCCTTGTCTGGACAGATGAAAATAAGGCGGATCAAGTCAAATAGTAAACTACCATTGAGAAGAACTTTTATGGCCAACGATCGTCTGCCCAATAGCCATCCTGATGAAATTCTTTAGCTAGAGTTTCTTGAGCCATTGGCCATTACTCCCTATCGGTTAAGCAAAGATATCGGTGTAGCTCAGACACGAATCAGTGAGATTTGGGCTGGAAAGCGCAGCATTACTTAAACTCCTCATCTGCAAGGAAGCTAGGTTTTTACCAGGATTTTCTGCCTTACAGGGAATCGATCCCTTAGAATGAGTATAGATTACTTAAAATTTCGTAACCTTACGGTCTGAGTCGCACACCCATGACTTCAGCTACTTCCCTTTTTGCACCCGTCGAGGACGACCTTACTCTTTTGACAGAAAACCTCAAAAGCCTGATTGGTGCGCGTCATCCTATTCTTTATGCCGCTGCCGAGCATTTATTTGGGGCGCGAGGAAAACGGGTCAGACCCGCTATTGTACTCCTGGTGTCAAGGGCCACGCTCCCCGGTCAAGAGATTACCTCCCGGCATCGCCGTTTAGCAGAAATTACGGAGATGATCCACACCGCCAGCCTGGTGCATGATGATGTGGTGGATGAGGCGGAACTGCGGCGCGGTGTACCCACCGTTCACAGTAGTTTTGGCAATCGAATTGCGGTGCTGGCGGGAGATTTTCTGTTTGCCCAATCCTCCTGGTATCTGGCCAATCTGGACAATCTAGAAGTGGTGAAGTTGCTATCCCAGGTGATTATGGATCTGGCAGAAGGAGAGATTCAGCAGGGATTAAACCGCTTCTCGACCACTCTGTCGATCGATGCCTATCTGGAGAAAAGCTATTACAAAACGGCCAGTTTAATTGCCAATAGTTCCAAGGCTGCCGCCGTTCTGAGCGAAGTCTCTGATAGCCTGACCAGTAATCTCTATGCTTACGGTCGCCATATTGGTTTAGCGTTCCAGATTGTAGACGATATCCTGGATTTCACTGGCTCTACCGATGAACTGGGTAAACCAGCCGGATCTGATCTACAAAGCGGCAATCTAACCGCTCCAGTTTTATATGCTCTGGAAGAAAAACCATTCCTGGAAGTTTTAATTGAGCGGGAGTTTGCCCAGCCAGGGGATCTGGAACAGGCCGTTGCTCTCGTCAGAGATAGCCAAGGAATTGAGCGATCGCGGGAACTTGCCCGACACCACAGTCGTCTAGCGATCGAGTGTTTGGCAGAATTACCGCCTTCCTCCTCACGGCAGGCTCTGGTGAAGTTGGCCGATTATGTTCTCAGTCGCCTGTATTAGTTCGGTTCCTTAGGCTACCGCGAGCTATCATCAGCCATCTATCAGATTTGCAAGGCTTAACTGAAAGCATGGCCTTGCGATCGAGACGGGGCATCATCTGGCTAATTAATCAGCCAGGTAATTTTAATCAAAAATTTATATATGTACTTCTTATCTTGTGATCATCGAATTTCAGGTGTTAAATAATACATTGATCGCTCTAAAATCTGTGAAATCACCAGTAAGTGAGATTTAACTTTTAAGAGCTTTTAAGCAGTAGAGATCTTTCTCGCCAGAAAAAGTTGATGATAGTATAATCCCTGTTTCGCGTAGGATTGATGCATTACGCTTGCATGAGTGAATCCTGCGTTAATGTCTATTAGTTACTCCGAAAATGCTTTAACGGTTCTTTATCAATTGCAGTGATATTTTTTACAATTACTCAATAACAATGACTTAATTTTTATTTATTAAATGAAGTCATAAACGATAAGTTGTGTTAAAGTTCAGTCATCTAAAGGTAAAAAATACTTTGAGTTATCACTCATTTGTAGTCTTAGGTGGAAGAGAGCAATATCATTCCCAGTTTTTCTGAAGGTTACGGATTGAAAGTTGAGGTTGCAAAAGCTGTTTCATTACTCGATAAATTTTTGATCTCATTAGTGACTCCGTTTTAAGAAAATACCCATGCAATGAACTGGTTTCTTTAGAGCTTTTGATTAGAGAATGATCGTGTGCCGCGATCGTAAGTTCAGTGAATGTTGAATCAAATGCGATTAGTCAACTATTTTTCCGACTTGAGATGTTTCTCTTAAATTCCATGCCAGTCGGATAAAGTCAAGGTGTGAGTGTGTTTCTGTTCCCTGATCTACCTGAGGAAGTTTTCTCATCCTTAAGTAGCTTTGTAAGTTCTTTCTCAAGAATGATGAAATTTATGCAAGCCAAGTCCTAGAGTATAGCTAGATAATCGACCCTCTCGTTGAGAAGGTGCTCTTTATCTGGCGACTAAATCGATGCTATTCGAGAATCTGGATTCTTCTTAGAAGAAACTGCAATTTTGAGTTTAAGCAAGGTTTAGTTCTCTGAATAAACGTTTGGCACCAGTACAGCAAAGAATCCTGTCATTCTTGCTGATTCTGCATATCTTTTATCTGCTTTAGTATTAATTACAGCAACAGAGTTATGTTTTTTCAAAACCAGAAGTGCATTGCTCTAATCTCAGTGCATGGAGATCCAGCGGCTGAAATTGGTAAGGAAGAAGCAGGCGGCCAAAATGTCTATATCCGCCAGGTAGGAGAGGCCCTTTCAAGGCAGGGATGGCAGGTGGATATGTACACTCGTCGTGCGGATCCCGATCAGCCCAAGATTGTGCAACATACGCCTACCTGTCGCACGATTTGGATAAGTGCTGGTCCCAAGATGTTCATTCCCCGTGATGAACTGTTTGAATATCTGCCGACCTTTGTGCAGGGATTTCTTAAGTTCCAACGTCAGTCGGGCTACCCCTATCGGGTGGTGCACACCAATTACTGGCTTTCCTCCTGGGTGGGAATGCAACTGAAGAAAGTGTTGCCAGTATCCCAGGTGCATACTTACCACTCGTTAGGAGCCGTGAAGTATCAATCGATTCCTACGGTGCCCCTGATTGCCAGTACCCGATTGGACGTTGAAAAAATGTGCCTGGAAACGGCGGAACAGATTGTCGCTACCAGTCCTCAAGAAAAGGAACATATGCGATCGCTCGTTTCCACCAAGGGTAACATCGACATTATCCCTTGTGGTACGGATGTGCATCACTTTGGTTCCGTCTCCCGTGAAGCCGCACGACATACGCTGGGCATTGATTCCGATGAGAAGGTGATTCTCTATGTCGGTCGCTTCGATCCTCGCAAGGGGATTGAAACGCTGGTGCAGGCCGTGGCTCAGTCTCAGGTACGACAACATCAACGAGTCCGGCTGATCATTGGTGGCGGCAGTCGTCCGGGTGAAAGCGATGGTCGGGAACGGGAACGGATTGAAGGAATCGTGGCTGAGTTAGGACTGAGTGACATCACTCACTTCCCCGGTCGCCTGAATCCCAAAACCGATCTGCCGACTTACTATGCCGCTGCCGATGTCTCCGTGGTTCCCAGCCACTACGAACCCTTTGGGCTGGTGGCCGTAGAAGCGATGGCCTGCCGGACTCCCGTGATTGCCAGCAATGTGGGCGGGTTACAGTTCACCGTGCGATCGGAAGCCACCGGACTACTGGTGCCTCCTAAAGATGAAGCGGCCTTTGCAGCGGCGATCGATCGCATCCTGATGAACCCGACTTGGCAACGGGTTCTCGGTCTGGCCGCTCGCCAGCACGTCGAAGCTTCTGAACCCCTTTCTCGACAAGCTCACCACCGCAAATTGGACACTGTTGAAAAGGCTTCATGGCCTACCTACATTAGTCAAAAATTCTATTAATAAGATTTCTTTCCTGCTTAATCATCCTTAACATTGAAACCGCCTGAAACGCACGGTTATAGGGCGACACACTGCGGTAAGGTGGATAAAGTCACTTAACAAAGCCACACTTTAAATTCTCTGTATGTCCTTAGCCGCATCGCCTTCTACTTCCAACACCTCCACCCGCACCATTCGGATTGGCTCCCGGAAAAGCCAACTGGCGCTGGTTCAAACCTACTGGGTTAAGGATCAGTTACAGAAGGCATTCCCCGATCGCACCTTTGAAGTCCATACCATGAGCACTCAGGGCGACAAGATTTTAGATGTGGCACTGGCCAAAATCGGCGATAAGGGACTGTTTACCAAAGAACTGGAAGTCGGGATGCTCAATGGCGATATTGACTTTGCTGTTCATTCCCTGAAAGATTTGCCCACCCGCCTGCCCGAAGGACTGATGTTGGGTTGTGTGACGGAGCGAGAAAATCCTGCCGATGCTCTGGTGGTTCACGAACAGCATCAAGACAAACAACTGGAAACCTTGCCAGAAGGAGCCGTGGTGGGTACGTCCTCCTTACGTCGTCTGGCTCAACTGCGCCATCACTTCCCTCACCTCAGTTTCAAAGATGTGCGCGGCAACTTGAATACCCGCTTAGCCAAACTGGATGCGGGGGAATATGATGCCTTGATTCTGGCCGTAGCAGGATTGGAGCGTCTCGGTATGAGCGATCGCATCCACCAAGTCATTCCTGCTGAAATCTCTCTTCATGCTGTCGGACAGGGTGCATTGGGGATTGAATGTCGGGCTGACGACGCAGAAATCCTGGAACTCCTGAAAGCTCTGCAGCATCAACCGACCGCTAATCGCTGCTATGCAGAACGGGCCTTTCTGCGGGAACTAGAAGGTGGGTGTCAGGTGCCGATCGGGGTTAACACCGTTTTAGATGGCGATTCCCTGACCCTGACTGGAATTGTCGCCAGTCTGGACGGACAGAAACTCGTGAAGGATAGCGTCACTGGCCCCGCTGCCGAAGCCGAACGGTTAGGTACCGAATTGGCCCAGTGCCTGCGACAACAAGGTGCCCAGGACATCCTGGACGAAATTCTGGCAACGATTCAACGGGGGTGAAGTGAGAAGTTTTGAGTTGTAAGTTTTGAGTTTTAAACCAAGCCAAGCTAAAGAACGGTTGTTTTCCTATCAGAGAAACTACGATTCTGAACTTGAACAAGGTTTAATTTGAGAACTTAAAACTGGAAACTCTCCCTTAACTTTGAACAGACAGGAAAGCCGCTCTGGTTTATGATCACAGTGCGAATCTTTATCGATTGATCAAAGACTGACCGATCGAGAAGACCATATAGGGAGTAGATAAATCAGCATGCGAATCCTGTTTGTGGCTGCAGAAGCAGCACCACTGGCAAAGGTTGGTGGTATGGCGGATGTCGTTGGGGCATTGCCAAAGGTTCTGAAAAAGATGGGCCATGATGTCCGAGTTTTCATACCCTATTACGGATTCTTGTCAGAAAAGCTGAAAATCCCCAAGGAACCCATCTGGCACGGAACCGCTATGTTTCAGGATTTCCAGGTCTTTGAAACAACACTTCCGCATTCCGACGTGCCGCTTTATCTATTTGGCCACCCCGTATTTTCTCCACGTCGAATTTATTACGGAGAAGATGAGGATTGGCGGTTCACCCTGTTTGCCAATGGCGCGACGGAGTTCATCTGGAACTACCACTGGCGGCCCCAAATCGTTCACTGTAACGACTGGCATACGGGCATGATTCCGGTCTGGCTGCACGAAACGCACGATATTCGCACTGTTTTCACCATTCATAATCTGGCCTATCAGGGGCCGTGGCGCTGGCGGTTAGAGCAAATTACCTGGTGCCCATGGTTCATGCAGGGTCACAACACGATGGCTGCGGCAGTTCAGTTTGCTGATCGTGTCACCACTGTTTCTCCCACCTATGCAGAGCAGATTAAAACTCCAGCCTATGGGGAGCAGTTGGATGGCCTGATGTCCTTCATCAGCGGCAAATTAACCGGGATTTTGAATGGAATTGATACCGTGTCCTACAATCCGGCAACGGACAAAAGCCTGCCCCAGACCTTCACGGTGGATACCTTAGAGAATCGTCAGGCTAACAAAATTGCTTTACAGGAAGAAGTAGGGCTGGAAGTGAATTCCGAAGCCTTTCTGATTGGCATGGTGACGCGGTTGGTGGAGCAGAAAGGGATTGATCTGGCATTGCAGATTTTGGATCGATTCATGGCTTATTCCAACGCGCAGTTTATTCTGCTAGGAACGGGAGAGCGCTACTATGAAACCCAGATGTGGCAACTGGCCTCCCGTTACTCTGGTCGAATATCCGTTTATCTGTTGCATAATGATATCCTCGCCCGTCGTATCTACGCCGGAAGTGATGCCTTCCTGATGCCCTCCCGGTTTGAACCCTGCGGCATTAGTCAGATGTTGGCCATGCGCTATGGTTGCGTTCCGATCGTGCGGCGTACTGGAGGATTGGTCGATACCGTAGAACATCATGTCCCCATGGAAAATCGTGGCACAGGCTACTGTTTCGATCGCTATGAACCCCTGGATCTCTACACCTGTCTGGTGCGAGCCTGGGAAGGCTTTCAGTACAAAGACAAGTGGCAGAGCTTACAGCAACGGGGGATGGCCAAGGACTTCAGTTGGGATCGATCAGCGGAACAATACGTTAACCTATACCGGGATCTATTAGGCCCGGAAGCCGATGAACCCGCCTCAGTCCCTCAGGTTGCTCCAGAGGCCCAATCTCAGGAGGCTAAAAAGCCTGAATTAGTGATTTAAACCTTATCCAGGTCCAGAATCGTAGTTTCTCTGGTAGAAAAACGACCGTTCTCTAGCTGGACTTGGTTTAAAGCTGAAAATCAGGCAATCAAAGATCTTGGTTAACCCAGTCTTCTGGAGCTTGGGCGATCGCGCAAGCTCCAGAAGCTATTTCAAAAGCCCCAGTTTATCCCATAGACCTCTAGGGGCGTGGCATTTCGGTAAGGATTCTTCAGTGTTTTTGGGAAATCATTGGCCGCATGCTACGCCCTTACCAAGTTAAATTATTGTTGGCAGTTCTCGCGGCAATGCCAGCTATAAGTTGCAGGTGACCTTGGGCAGGCAGAAGAAAAGTATTCGGTGGTTAAAACCGCAACTACACTTACCCAGTCTGCCGACGCAGACTCAATACAATCCAGGTTTTCAGCAACCTGCGTCGGCAGATTTTCTCCGAATAGCCACGACTTCAGTTGCCAGGGTAATTTTGCTACCCTCTTCCCTTTTCCATCTTCTTCAGCGATTGTGTAATTCCCCCTGCAGCTTGGGCAAGTCTTCCCGCAGGAAAACCGTTAATCGTCCTGAATAAGCGAATCCATCAGGGCGAGGGGCAACTTCGATCCAGTAGGCATAGCGATCGCCCTCCCGCACTTCTCCCTGTAAATCTGCAAAAGCTGGAGTCCCGCGATTAATCCCCCGGCCCACCGTGGCCACATTCGGATACACATAGACTTGTCTGGCGCGGGCATAATCCTGATAGACGGTCGGGCCATAAATCGATCGCAGCGATTCCTCCAGACGGTAGGGCGTGACTCCATTAATCATGTCAAACAGAATTAATTCCTCCGTGCGGATAATCCTTCCTCCAAATCCGGTAGCTAGCCGTCCAACCTGAAAGGGCATCGCCTGGAAGGTAAATCGTTGCGCCGGGGTTTCTGCCCGTTTCACCAGCAATCGTTCTCCCCGGCTGGGCCGCAGGGTGGGATTGGCCTGAATCCAGGCGGCTGCTTCATCGGGGGTTTGTCCTGGAAGTGCCTGAGCCTGCCCCGCCATCAACGACAGCACCAGGCTACTCATGATCGCCGCCAACCCTGTCCCTCGACCCATAATCCTGACTCCCACACGCATTGGTCACACAGCCATCTTGCCATCAGTTGAGGAGTTTGCAGCTTTTTTCTTAGCTCGACTTTATCAATTTTGAAAAGGCTCCATTCTTAGGGGAGGCTAGATCCCAGGCTAGATAAAGTTGAGCTTAGAGGATATTTGAGCAGTCACGATCGCCCGATGTAGGGGCGCGGCATTCGGCTAATGATCTCTAAAAATACTACAAAACTGTTACCCGAATGCTACGCCCTTACAGGTGTAGGGTATGAAAATCAGGGCCAAAACACCCCTTTAAAGGAAGATGCTAAAAATGGTTTGTGGATCATGGTCGATCGTCAGTAGAGCCAGCCTGTTTCGGTAGACTGAAGAAAGTTGCAGAAGTTTACAAAACGGCTGCGGACTGATCCACTTACCAGGTTGCGAAACCATCATGACTGAAAATTCTTCTGATTCAACAACCAAAGGGCAAGAGGTTGCATCTCATCAAGGGGCTTCTCGGTTCAGGAACTTTGCGATCGCGCTGGTTGCCATCCTCCTCAGTACAGCCCTCTTTTTGGGATTGAAAACAGAAACGGCACCGGGGCTGTTAACGGCGATGGCAGAAGCATCCGTGCCTCTGGAAACAGCCCTTAGCAATGGCAAACCCACGTTAATGGAGTTCTATGCCAACTGGTGTACGAGTTGTCAGGCCATGGCTCCAGAGTTGCAAACGTTGAAACAGAACTACACCGATCGGGTCAATTTTGTGATGCTGAATGTGGACAACAGCAAGTGGTTACCCGAAATTCTCAAATATCAGGTCGATGGCATTCCCCATTTTGTGTTTTTGAATCAGGCAGGCGAAGCGATCGCACAGGTGATCGGCGAACAACCCACCTCGATCCTGGAAGCGAATCTGGTTGCTCTGTCGAGTAATTCTCCCCTCCCTTATGCAGAAGCAACTGGACAAACCTCCGCTTTCTCGCCTCCTGTCACCCCAGAAACAGCCAGCAAAACTGATCCCCGCAGTCACAGTAGCCAGGTGCAATCCTAGAACACAATCAACAGCAACCAATTTCTAGAAAAAATTGGTTCCCCTGTTATGAAACTGAAAAAAACTGGGTAACTTACCTCCAGGACATTGAAAGTCACTTACCCCGCACCTTTTTAGGAGAAATCTTGCATGAAGACTGAATTCAAGGCTAAGTTACTGAACCACTTGATCCAGCGTAAAAAGGACGACAAAGGGTTCACCCTGATCGAACTGCTAGTCGTCATTATCATTATCGGGATTCTGGCTGCGATCGCGCTACCGTCTTTCTTGAACCAGGCAAATAAAGCGAAGCAA
>NZ_JBRAGO010000097.1:0-16522 GCF_052746595.1 Leptodesmis sp. | reverse complement strand
TCCACAGACACACCCCCCACCCCCCACCACCTCCCCCCCCCCACCCCACGAGCCCCCCTCGCAGCCACGCCGCCTTCGCTCGGGTCACTTACCGACCCTCCTGCCCCAGCTACTCCCCTCCCTCTAGCCGACAAAACCATCCTCGTCACCCGTGCTGCTAGCCAATCCAGCCAGTTCACCAAACTGTTGCAGGAGCAGGGAGCCAGAGTCATAGAAATGCCAACCCTGGAAATTGGACCACCGTCTAGCTGGAGAGAATTGGATGACACGATCGCTCATTTGGAAGACTTTGACTGGCTGATTCTCACCTCGACCAACGGGGTCGATTACTTCTTTGAACGCCTGAAAGTCTACCAGGATGGGGATGCCAGCCTTTACTGCAACATTCGGATTGCTGTAGTGGGTGAAAAAACGGCCCAACGCTTAGGGAAATGGGGAGTTCAGCCTGACTTTATTCCACCCAACTTCATTGCCGATTCCCTAATAGCCAAGTTTCCTGAACCCTTGAGTGGCCTGAGAATTCTGTTTCCCAGGGTGGAAAGTGGGGGGCGGGAAGTGCTGGTGAAAGAATTTGGCAGCCAGGGAGCCAGGGTACGAGAAGTCGCCGCTTACGAATCCCGCTGTCCTATAACGATCGCGCCTGAAGCCCTGGCCGCTCTCCAAAATAAAGCCATTGATGTGATCACCTTCGCCAGTTCCAAAACAGTGCAGAACTTCTGCCAACTGTCCCTGCAAGCTGATCCCTCCTGGCAATCCTGGCTGGAAGGAGTCTGCATCGCCTCTATCGGCCCCCAAACCAGCAAAACCTGCGAGAGTTTATTAGGCCGAGTTGATGTCGAAGCAACGGAGCATACCCTGGAAGGACTGACGCAGGCGATCGTCGATTGGGCCAGCAGCAACCAGGAAAGCCAGAGATATGGGGAAGAGAGGGAGGACAAGGAAGATGGAGAGAAACGTAATGCGATCATGGGTGACACGATCATAGGCGAATGACAGCATACCTTCCTCCTAATTCCCAATCCCTAATCTCCGATCCCTGATCCCTAACCCCCGATCTCCCATTTTCCCAATTCCGACTAGGCTAACCCATCAGGATTTGATAGGGTTTTAGACAGTTTGCTAAAGGATGAATGGTGATGGGGTCACTCAAAGGACGAGATTTGTTGAGCATGGCCGATCTGACGGCAGAGGAACTGCAAGAGCTATTACGACTAGCCGCTCAGTTAAAGTCAGGGGCATTAAGTTTGAGGTGTGAAAAGATTCTGGGGTTGCTGTTCTACAAGGCTTCTACTCGAACACGGGTGAGTTTTACCTCAGCCATGTATCGCCTGGGTGGACAGGTGTTAGACCTGAATCCGAATGTAACCCAGGTGAGCCGAGGGGAACCCCTGGAAGATACCGCCCGCGTCCTGGATCGCTATATTGACATCCTGGCCATTCGCACATTTGATCAGCATGACCTAGAAAAGTTTGCTGAATATACCGAAATTCCCATCATTAATGCTCTCAGCGATCGCGAACATCCCTGTCAGGTGTTGGCCGATTTACAAACCATTCAGGAATCCTTCAACACGCTGGAGGGAATAACCCTGACCTATGCTGGGGATGGCAGCAATAATATGGCTCACTCACTGTTGTTGGGATGTGCCCTGGCAGGCATGAATGTACGGATTGCTTCACCCGTCGAATATCAGCCTTTAGAATCCATTGTTCAACAGGCAAAAGCGATCGCAGGCGATCGTTCTGAAGTGGCCATCACCACGGATGCGATTGCTGCTGTTCAGGGAAGCCAGGTTGTGTATACAGATGTGTGGGCCAGCATGGGTCAGGAAAGTTCGGCTCAATCCCGAATTCCCATCTTTCAACCCTACCAGGTGAATGAACAACTGATGGCCCATGCGGATAAGACGGCGATCGTACTGCATTGCCTACCTGCCCATCGCGGCGAAGAAATTACCAATGGTGTGATTGAAGGTTCTCAATCCCGGGTATGGGATCAGGCAGAAAACCGGATGCACGCACAACAAGCTCTGATTGCCAGTTTATTGGGTGTGAAGTAACGGCAAACCTTGGAAGAGTAAGCCTTTTTCGGGACAACACAAACCTTTATGTTTATATAAGAAATTTGATAAACGCTGGACAGAAACGATTTTTGGTGGTACAAGTGTATCGGGTTACATTGTTTCTACCTCAAACCATTTCTGCCTAACACTCATGGATTCCCTTACTGAAGCCCAACAAGAACTCTACGATTGGCTGGTAGAGTACATCCGCGAAAACCAATACCCTCCTTCCATTCGGCAGATGATGGAAGCGATGGGCTTGAAGTCTCCTGCTCCCGTGCAAAGCCGCCTGGAACACTTGCGATCGAAGGGTTACATTCAGTGGACAGAAGGGAAAGCCCGAACTATTCAGCTAACTCAGAACGCCATGCGGGGAGTTCCCATTAAGGGCGTGATCGCCGCTGGTAGCCTGGTTGATGTCTTTCCCGATGCAGAGGTAGAGTATCTGGATCTGGCAGGTCTTTCCTTGAAACCTAACTACTTTGCCTTGCAGGTTCGGGGTGACAGCATGATCGATGCCATGATCGATGATGGCGACATTGTCATTCTTAAGCCTGTTCCAGATTCCAAAACCTTGAAGAATGGCACGATCGTAGCGGCCAGAGTCGAAAATCAGACGACCCTCAAATACTTCCACTGCAAAGGCAGTAAGGTTACTCTCGAACCTGCTAACAAAGCTTATCAGCCGATTGAAGTGCCAGCCTCCCAGGTTGAAATTCAGGGTGCTCTGGTGCATGTGTGGCGGGACTACAGTGCTTAGTAATAAGCCAATTCCATCTGCGATCTCCAACCCCAAGCCCCTCTTACAATCCCCCTAAATTGTTCCCTCGCTGCCGCATCAGATCTGCCAACTTTTGCCGCTGCTCCGGACTTAGCACCGTACGGATCGCTAGCATACTCTCCATGCGGGTATCCGATAATTCCTGCCTGAGCCGCTGCACCTGATCAAACTTTTGTCGCACCTGCTCGGTAGAGGCATTCCCGGCCATTAATTCCTTAAGTTCCCGTTGTGCTTGTTGAACTGCCTGCCGTTGCTGAGTCAATCGTCCCTGATACTGGCTGCGAATCTGTCTAATTTTTTGAATTTGCTCTGAAGATAAATTTAACTCTTTCAGCCAGCCTCTGGCCTCAGCACGCCTGGGCTGGCTCAGTTGAGCCTGGGCGATAGGGTGGGAAATAGCAGAACTGACGACGGCAACAGGAGGGGTGAGGATAATCGCGCTCCCCATTGTCATCACCAGTGCCGCAAGTGTAGAAACAGGACGAATCATCATAGGATTTATCCCTGGGCAGAGACTAAACAATAGTTAACACTGTAGTTACCACTGTGGTTAATTGACCGCCGATCGATCCTCTACTGACAAGATTTGCTCGTAGGTATGATCAACCACTGGATCAGAGGCCATCGTATTAGACCAGCTACTTTCAATAAACGCTTCTAGCTCTGCAGCCTCTGCTGGACTAGGTTGAGGGCCAAGAGCAAACGTCCGATAGCCGATCACGGCAGCAATCACACCTGCCGCGATCGCTGAGGGGATCAACCAGACCTGACGCCGTTGAGCGGTACCAGAGGATTGAGAGCGATCGCGGCGCACAAATTCCTCTGGGGATATATTGGTTTCAATCGCCCTCATGATCCGGTCTTCCAGGTTAACGCTGGCTGGCGGGGCTAGAGGTTGATGCTGTTTCAAAAACTCCGTTAAGGGTTTATCTTCTTCAGACGATGAATTCATAATTGGACTCCTTCTCGTTCAAGAAACTGGCGCATTGCCGCACGCGCATGGAATAAACGGGATTTTACCGTTCCCAAGGGAATATCTAAAATTTCTGAAATTTCTCGTTGAGGAATCTCTTCCAGATCATGTAACACCAGAACAGTGCGGTGGTCCAAACTCAAGGTTGTCAGTCCGCGTCTGACCAGATCTTGATAGTGCAGATTCATCACATCAGGAGGCTCTTGGTGGGGGGAGGCATGATTGGTTAGCACCTGCAATTGAGTTCGACCTTTAGCAAGGCTTTGCCGCTGATCAGAAGCGACGTTCCAGGCAATCCGGTATAGCCAGGTGGAAAATTTGGCGGTTTGCCGGAATTTTGGCAATCCCTTCCAGGCCCGCAGAAACACTTCCTGAACCAGATCATCTAAACTCGATCCATCACACAACTGGTAGAGAATCGATCTCACCCGTTGCTGATGCCGTTGATACAGCGATCGAAAGCTCTGGGTATGGCCTTCCAGACATTGCCGGACTAGCACTCTATCGTCTTGTTCAGACTGGTTATGATTCGACGCAGTGGGCACAACATACACCTGCAAAATAACCCTCCGTCGGGCTTACAGTCCTATGATTTAGACCGGAAAGAGGAGAAAAGGTTCAATGAATCAGAATACTTTATGACTTGATCCAGTTGGACAGGTCATGTCAGAGGGAATAATGATTAGGAAGCAATCGTTGTTCAGTTTTCAGGGTTGTCCTCGCTTCAAGCAGGCTCACGGCCCAGTTCCAAGTCCCTGAAGACTGGCCAAAAACAACTGGAGAGCCTGTCTAACAAGGTGGTGTGATTCTCAGGTCTGCTTTTTATGTAAAGTCGTTCAAGAGTTTGTAATGCCGCGTGACATTTTCCTAACAATCTGAGTAATATCGTGGCTAGAATGCCAGGGGTGCAACGGAACCGGATACCGAGATCCACTTTCTTAGCAGTCATCAGTTGATCGTCTATATACTAGAGTGAGCAAACGTTGTGGTTGAAGCGAACGGAGATAACTGTCAAGTAACCATCCTGGATCAGATCTGCCAGATCAGTATTCCATCTGTCTTCACGGTCAAGAAGGCAGTTGAGTTCAAGCAGAATTTTCAGCAAGCGTGTCAGCAATATCCTGACTTGAAACGCATCAACCTGGATCTCAGTCTTACTCGGTTTATAGACAGTAGCGGGATTGGGGCTCTGGTTGCTGGCCGTAAAATGGCTCAGAAGCAAGGGATTGAGTTAGTCTTGCAGAATGTTTCACAACAGGTGATTACTGTTCTCACACTGGCTGATCTCGATAAGTTTTTTGTGATTGAGGCGGCTCCAACTCCGAAAGTATCCAAAACTAAACGCCCTTTACCCAGTGCTGGGGTAACAATTCAATCCGTGCCTGCGATCGCCCCGATTGGTTCGACTACATCGATGCCTCAGCGGTTTATCAACATCGTTAAGGTGAAAGATGATCAACCGTTTATTACCCACCCCTCAGTGATGTCCGTTCCTAAACGCATCATTGATATCGTTGGCTCCCTGGTAGGATTGGTGATTACTGGCATTGTATTTATTCCCATCGCGATCGCTATTAAGCTAGATAGCCCTGGCCCCATCTTCTTTGGTCAGGTGCGCTGTTCCCGGATGGGCAAACGCTTTAAGATGTGGAAGTTTCGATCAATGGTGACGGATGCCGAAGCGAAGAAACATCTGGTGCAAAATGAAGCAGAAGGTGCTATTTTCAAAGCCAAAAACGATCCTCGCATTACCCGTGTTGGCCGCTTTCTGCGCAAAACCAGTTTGGATGAACTCCCCCAATTTTGGAATGTGTTGAAGGGAGAAATGAGCTTGGTGGGCACCCGTCCACCGACCCCGGATGAAGTAGAGCGGTATGAAATCCCTCAATGGCAACGGTTGGATATTAAACCGGGAATGACTGGAGAGTGGCAGGTGAATGGCCGATCGTCGATCAAAAATTTTGAAGACATCGTGCGGCTGGATCTGAAGTACCAGGAAAACTGGAGCTTAATCTACGATATTCAGTTAATCATCAAAACCATCGGGGTCGTATTCAACAAAAAATCAGGAGCCATGTAGTAATGAGGGAGTGGTAGATGATGGATAGTGATTCATCTGACCCCCAATTCCCACCTCCTCATCCCGGATCTCTCATCCCCGAAAGACAGGGAGAGTGAAGTGAAAACAGCTTCCTTTATTTAGCGTAGAATCTACCCAAATTTGGCCGTAATGGGCGCGAACAATCCGTTGACACAGCGACAGGCCAATTCCGTACCCTTCCTTATCCTCATCTCGCTTGAGACGAAAGCGGTCTTCAAAAATCTGCTCCTGATTCTCTAACGGAATGCCAGGGCCATTATCACAAACGCTGACCTGCACTTTCTGTGAGGTGCGGTGCAAAACGGCAAGCTGGATTGTGCCACCAACAGGAGTGTACTTAATGGCATTCTCCAGCAAATTAATCAAAACCTGACGAATTCGCTCGCCATCCACAAAAATAACTGGCAAATCAGAGGGGATGTCCTGTTCCACCCGTTGAGCCTTACTTTGAAACCGATGCCTCAGGTGTTCTAAAACGTCTATACAGAGCGTCCCCAGATCTAACTTTTGAGGTTGAATTTGTAATTCGGAACTCGCGCCTCGGGCTGCTTGAAGAATATCGGTAATCATGCGATCGATCGCGCGGGTTTGAGTGCGAGCATGCTTCAAGAGTTGTGCCGTGAGCTCAGGAGTCAGACGAGATTCTCCATTTTCGTCAAACGAGTTGTACCCCATTTCCAGGGTTTCTAGAGCAATAGAAGCCGCAGTTAAAGGGTTCCGCAAATCATGGGCCAGCATGGCAATAATTTGATCCTTAAACTGCAACTGATGTTCTAGTTCTTCTTTTTCCCGCCTCAGTTGAAAGATTTCGTCTGATAGCCGCAATAATTCAGCAGAATGGGTAATGGATTTCACTGCCTGATGCTTCTCACTCCCTGAATCTGAACCTACACCTCCTCCTGGCCGCACCCGATCCAGCGATCGCAGTTGAGACTGTTCTGCAAAACCTGCATTCGAGAGATAGTCGGCTACAGAGCGTTGCCAGTGAGGCCACCAGTGTTGCAACTGCTCAACCAGATTACTACCAGCGAGAGACTGGCGGGGTTCAGGATGAATTTTAATTAATGTCGGAGTGGCAATCAGGCGGAAGTATTCCGCAAGATACGGTTGCTCACTGACATCGATAATTTGTAGTTCAAAATCGCACTCTTCCCGCAATTCCTTTAGCGCAGCCCGAACTTGCCGAATTCGCTCTTTGGAACTCGGACGCTTATCAACAAACAGCAAAAGCTGTAAGGGCGTATCGGCATTAGTGGGCATTCCAGGGGACACCTGCATGGGATGCCTCTAGGTTCTCGTAACTAACCAACAGAATAAATCGTTCAACTAACCTGAAAAGTTGCTTCCCAGCTTTAAAGCTCCTCTTTTGCACGAAGTTCCTCTTGCTAAAAGTCCCTTTATCCAGAAGCCCTTTCATTCTATAAGTTAACCTGCACCAATGGAGTGAGCCTATTTAGCTAACCCCCTCAGCCGAAATAGTAGCATCTGGCTGGTCTGTTTCTGGCTAAAGTTATCATCGCTGATCAGCACCAAGCTGGGATTTCCATCTGGCAGACGCGGCCCCAGGGTCATGCCCTCCAAATTATCCAGAGAAATGTCTAGTTGGTTGAGATCCAGCAGCAGTTTTTTCTGAATCGGTTTAACTGCCGGTATACTACCTTTGAAGCTGTCAATCATGCTCGTGTCACTGGCTCCACCTAGCGTCAGTTGAAATACCTTAACGGTAAATCCTGCTGGTCCCAACGAGCGCTCCAGACTCAAAAAGTGGCCTGCTTGATCGATCGCCAACAAGTCAGTCAGCCCGTGAAACATTGCCCCTGAAGGGGGAGAATCCAGGGGGTATAGATGCTCAGACACCAGCAAAGAATAGGTGGGATCCACGGAGTAATGCAACATCCGGTTGCGGCTCTCTCCCTGTTGGGGATGCTCTGGGCTACTGTCCTGCATCAGGGCAGATTCCGTGGCTGTAAATAAGCGAAAGGGTTCGATCGCCACCGTACTGCCCCCACTCATATTCAGCGTTAATGCTTCGAAGCCCAGATTATCCCCTACTCCCTGGGGTTGTCCATCCTTGGTGCCCGGTTTGTATCGTTCTGGAATGGGCAGGCTGCGTTTCCATCGGCCAGTCTTTAAGTCAAACTCCCGTACAAAGGGAGGAATCTGATCACGAGCTACTCCTTCACTGGAAATGAACAGCGTTCCCAGAGGGGATAGAGCAATTCCTTCTGGATCAACCGTGCCTTTGGCAAAGGGTTGGCCTGTTTCATCCGTAATGAATGTTACACCTTCTACTGTGACCTGCTTAATGGTAGGAGTTTTGGGATCAGCCGCATCTAAGTCCATCTTTAAAGTGTAAAAACGGGCTGGAGCCAGTTCACTGCGATCGTCGGAAATGGCATAAAACAGGCCTCGCTGGCGATCGTAGGTAATTCCCGATAACCCTCCTACCGGCGTGTCTTGAAAACTCAATTTAGGTAATTGATATTCACTTAAAAAGTCTAAGGACAAGTTCAGAAACAATCGTTCTTCAGCACTGACTTGCGGCAAATCGCAAGCAGTGACTATCAATCCAACAAGAAGCACGATAAAACTTAAGCACCAATTCTTTAACCACACGGCTACCCAGCCTTCAAGAAATCGCTGCCACAGATTTAAAGGACGGTAAGCTACGATTACCTCTTGGACTTGCTCATTTCCTGATAACATCCCTGCTCCTGAAGGCTAAATTACATTTAAATAGCTATTTTCCACTAAAATAAAAATTTTAGCCCGAATTAGGATTTTGCTCAATAGATTCTTGCTTATTGATTTAATAATAATTTCAAAGCTTTTGCTTATTTCATTAAAGATGGCAACAGCAGGTACAATCTGGATTAGTTGAATGGTTATAACTCTATATCTATCTCAGATCAATATAGATTTATAGCAATTCAGGAGATCTAAACCCTGTTCAAGTTCAGAACCGTCGTTTTTCTGATAGAAAAAGACCATTCTTTAGCTGAGTTTTGGTTTAAGAGCAAACTGCAACTAAGCAATTTGAATAGATACTACCAATAATTTGGAATGTGAGGAGGTATTGTGGATAATTACCAACAGCTTGGTTTAAGGAGTCTTGGTCTGATCAGTTTACTGGCCGGATCGATTTCCTTGGGGTCGTTTGCTGCGATCGCGGCGGATGTGCCCAGCCAGTCAGATGCTGTCCAAAGCTCTATTCAAATGCCTGTGACATCGGTCTCTCAGTTGGAGGGTAGCACTTCAACAACTGATCAAGGTGTCATGGCTCAGGTCACTTCGGTTTCCCAATTTTCAGATGTCAGACCTACAGACTGGGCCTACCAGGCACTAAAATCCCTGGTTGAGCGGTATGGCTGTATCGTGGGCTATCCAGACAAGACCTACCGGGGTAACCGAGCCTTAACTGGTTGGGAGTTTGCAGCAGGTCTCAATGCTTGTTTAGACAAAATTCAGGAGCTGATCGCCGCTGCCACCGCAGATTTTGTCAGAAAGGAAGATCTGGAAACGGTCAAGAAGCTTCAAGAACTGTTTGCAGCAGAACTGGCAGCCCTGCGGGGTCAGGTCGATGCCCTGGAAGTCCGAACTGCCACGCTAGAGAAGCAGCAATTTTCCACCACCACTCGCCTATCTGGTGAAGCGATCTTCAGTTTGGCCAGTGCCTATGGTGCTTACCCTGGCGGCAACCCTAACTTCCTGAACAACACGGGACTGAGAGCTGGCAGAGATGCTCAGCCTGTATTCAACGATCGGGTACGGCTAAACCTGCTGACCAGCTTTACAGGTAGGGATCTGCTGATTACCGGGTTGCAAGCCTATAACTTTGGCGGTGGTCCCAGCGCCCTCTTTCCCAATGGCAGCAGCTTGGCTGGAACCCTGGGATACGGAGATGTGGTGTTTGGCAATGCCAGTAATGTCAGACTGTCTTATGAGCCACAGTTCCCTACCGTCAATCCCCAAAACCTGGCTGCTGTAGGCGGTAACAATAGTGTCAATTTGTACAAATTGTTGTACATCTTCCCTGTAGCTAACAAGATCACGGCTTTTGCTGGAACCAATGCCGAAGTCTCAGATGCGTTCCCCGCTATTCTGCCCTTTGCAGGAGAAGGTCAGGGTTCTATCTCCCGCTTCAGTAACCTTCCCGCCTATCAACGGGTTTCCGGTGGCACATCGCAAACGGGCTTAGCCTCTGCTGCAGGATTAATCTTCAACTTTTCTGATGCCATTGATTTTCGTGCCCTGTATGGAACTGTGAATGCCAGTATTCCAAGCAATCAGGGCTTTCCTGGGACACCTCTAGGAGCGGGCTTGTTTAATGGCAGTTTCATTGCAGCAGCTCAGTTAACTATCAAGCCATCTAGCAACTTTGACATTGGCTTGAACTACGCCTACAGCTATCACCAGATCAACATCTTAGGTACAGGTTTGGGAACTGTTGATATTGGCTCCATTTTGTTCACCCCCACACCAGCTGAGATTGTGGCTAGAGGAGCAGGCTTAGGTGCAGTTGGCACGGTTTTGAACCAGGGAATTAACTTGAACACGCTGGGAACCTCCTTAGCACTTCGTATAACCCCCAATGTCACCTTAGCTGGGTCTTTCTCCTATATCTTTGCCGATCTGTCTAATGTCAATGCTTCCACCAATTTCTTGAGTTGGCTGGCAGGAATCCACTTCAAGGATGTGTTTAAGACTGGCAGTTCTGCGGGGATCACTTTTGGTAGTCCACTTTATCGGGTTGCGACGGGTGGCAGAGCCTTCGATCCAACCAATGCAGTTCCTTACCAGTTAGAAGGCTACGTGAACTTTAGAGCGACGGACAATATCAGCATCACTCCTGGTTTGTTCGTCATCTTTAATGCTGAAGGATTCAACCAAAATCCTACAGTCTTTGTACCAGTGGTACGAACCACATTCACGTTCTAAAGAGCATGCATTAAATAGCCCGCTTAGGTTGGGTTGAAGCATAAACCCAACTTACGAAACTTACATCTAGGTCGTTGGAGTAGACATTCCGTGCCCTATCCAACGGCCCAGATGCTTTAAAGAGATAGGATCGAGACAGGCTCCTTCTGAGTGGTGCAGAAAACTTTTTTGAGTCTCATGATGGATAACCTGAACGACCAAAACAGCGCCTGAAACCCCTTGCCCTCGTTCGTTCGCCCGATAAAACTCAAGATCGCTGTCTCGGTGAGAATCCTTGATTTATAGGGGTTTCAGGAGTTTTCTGCACCACCAAGCAGGCTCCTTAAAACTCAGCCATGAACTCGTCCCCATCTCAACGATCGCATCCTTCTGAAGGCCCGATCGCACCCATCCCCTTCTCCATCTAGCCGCGTCCTTTTGATCCCCAACACATTCGTCCCCGCTGGGTAAAATTTGACTTCTCTCCAGAAATTCCCCGATTGTGGGTGCAGAATAATTCAGCCAAAACTCAATTTGTGAATAGCATTAACCTATTCATTGGGGAATTTGAATCCTTTATGGTACAAACGCTGCGATCGCACCTGCCTGCCCTCAACGATCCAGCCTTCCGCCAACAGATCATCGGCTTTATCGGCCAGGAACTCACCCACAGCTATGTCCATACTGCTTACAACCAGACCTTACGGGAGCAGGGCTATCGGTTTGATGCCTATTTGAAATTCACCTAGCTTTTCTTTCAGGCCGTGCTGACCCGATTGGGGCCAACTCTGGGGTTAGCGATTACTGCCGGATTTGAGCATGTCACTGCGTCTTTAGCTGAAATTATGTTGGAGTGCAATGCACTAAAGGATGCTCACCCAACGATGACAAGCATATGGGAATGGCACGCTGCCGAAGAACTGGAACACCAAGCTCTGGCCTTTGAGTGTTTGCAGATTCACGATCGCCGTTACGGTCTACGTTGTCTGGGAGCACTTTTGGGAATTGCGATCGTCCTGGGGTTTTCCCTCAGTGGCATGGCACTACTGGTGGTTCAGGATCGGCGTTGGATGTGCTGGAAAACGGTGTCTGATGCAATTGATTTGTTTATTACGGGCGATCGCTTACTGCCCCGCTGTTTGCAGCGGTTGCTGCCCTACTTCAAACCCAACTTCCAACCTGATGTCTGCAGCACCTCTCACCTGGGCCAGCAAGTTTTAGGCACTGCCAACATATCAATTTCTCCATAACATTGGCAATCAGTAAGCCAATCACGATCGCGGTCAGAATATTATTACGATCGCCTCCCGTGGACAACGAGTAATGTTAAGCGACCGCTACTTGTTTCGCACTGCCTCTCAACTTTTGGGTGTTATCCACCAGGCTTTGGGCAAAGGCATTTAACCGCTCGGAGAGAGATTCGTCAATTAAGCGGCCCGTTTCATCAAACGCCTTCCAGGCTTGACCGATCGCCACCTGCTCAGGAATCGTCCAGGCATGAATCCAGCGCATGATGGTTCGCATATCATTCAATGCATTGCTGTTGGACTGTCCACCCAGTACACTAATCAGACCCGTGACCTTACCGGAGAACTCTTCAAATCCCATCAAATCTAGAGTATTTTTCAACACGCCACTGATGCTACCGTGATACTCTGGTGTCACCAAAATGATGCCATCGGCATTTAATACAGCTTGTTTCAGCCTCTCCACATCGGGATAGTCGGGATACGCATCGCCACCATCACAGAAAGGTAAACGGAGCGATCGCAAGTCCAGAATTTCCACCTCTGCTCCTAAGGCTTCCACTCGGCTGGCAACATCCGCCAAAGCCATCTGGCTATAGGAACCCGGTCTTAAACTTCCAGCAAGGCCAACAATCTTAACCATAGATCTAGTGCTTCATAGTTGGTATGACCTTAGTATAGCCAATGTGAAGTCATTATGAGTATGTCTTAAGAGGTAAAATCAAGCAAAATCTCTAGCGGTTAAAACCGCGACTACACTCACCCAGTCTGCCGACACAGACTCAACCTACGTCGGCAGGTTTTCTCGGTATAGCCGTGATTTCAGTGGCCAGGGTGATCAAGGCGGACATAGCCTTGTTCCCCATACTCGACTCAATCATCCCCGGAACGTGGTACTACTTAGTAGTTGTTAACAATCACTCACCCCAACTCCGATCAATGACGGCCACTGACGATAAAACAATTGTTCGAGATTATTTCAATGCTACTGGCTTCGATCGCTGGCGCAGAATTTATGGCGATGGCGAAGTGAATAAAGTCCAACTCGATATCCGCACGGGCCATCAGCAAACTGTGGACACCCTGCTACGCTGGCTGCAAGAGGATGGCAATCTGGCAGGACTGACGATTTGCGATGCAGGCTGTGGAGTGGGTAGTCTCAGTATTCCTCTGGCTGAAGCAGGGGCGATCGTCTTTGCCAGCGATATTTCCGAAAAGATGGTTGCGGAAGCTAAAACCCGCGCTGAAGCAAGTCTGGGCAATAGTCAAAACCTCACCTTTGCCGTTCAGGATCTGGAAAGCTTGTCAGGTCGCTATCACACAGTTGTTTGTTTGGATGTGCTGATTCACTATCCCCAGGACAAAGCCGCCGACATGATTCGTCATCTCAGCGACCTGGCCGAATCCCGCCTGATCCTTAGCTTTGCACCCAAAACCCTCTGCTACAGTCTGCTGAAAAAGGTTGGTGAATTTTTCCCCGGCCCTAGCAAAACCACCCGTGCCTACCTGCATAGCGAAGCCGAAATTGTAAAAATCCTGGAAGCGCTGGGCTGGAGCATTCAACGTCGCGCCATGACCAAAACCCGCTTTTACTTCTCCCGTATGTTGGAAGCCACGAAGGAGAATTAGGTACCTTGGACAAGGTTTAAAACTTAGAACTGAAATCTTCTATGTTCAACTTCTTCCTTGCCAGTGGTGCCATTCTTGGTGGATTATCTGTAGCGGCGGGAGCATTTGCTACTCATTCATTGCGGGGGCAAATCAGCGATCGCGCCCTGGAGATCTTTGACACGGGAGCGCGGTATCAGATGTATCATGCCCTGGCGCTTCTGGTTGTGGCTTTACTGATCGCCCGCACGGAACTACCACCGCCAACGTTACTAGCCGCAGGGTATGCCTTCCTTGCCGGAACCTTGATCTTCTCCAGTAGCCTGTATGCCCTCAGCCTCAGCGGCATCAAAATTCTGGGAGCCGTTGCCCCGATCGGAGGGGCTGCCCTGATTGCTGGATGGATCTGTTTGGCGATCGCGGCGGTAGGGAAATCCGTATCTTCGGGTTAGGCGAGATCTCTGTCTAAAATTAAAAACAGCAAACAAGTAGTGACCCTGACATTTGCAGGATGGGTTAGCTGCACTCAATCTATGCTGTCCAGAGAGTTAATGCATTAGTTAGCACTAATGCATTCTACGTTTACTTGCGTTTTGGTTTGGTAATCCAAAATCCTTACACCTTTCTAGACCTCCTGGAGTAACCTTACATGACTACTGTTCTGGAAAAGGGCAATATCAGTATCCATACTGAGAATATTTTTCCAATTATTAAAAAGTGGCTCTATTCCGACCACGAAATTTTTCTAAGAGAACTGATATCCAATGCTGTAGATGCCATTCAGAAGCTGAAGATGGTGTCTCATTCGGGTGAGTATTCCGGCGATTTGGGAGAACTGGAAATTGTCATCACCTTAAATAAGGAAGCCAAAACCCTGGCGGTTTCTGATACCGGGATTGGCATGACGGCAGAGGAAGTGAAGAAGTATATTAATCAGGTCGCTTTTTCCAGCGCTGAAGAATTTGTGCAGAAGTACAAAGCCAACGCCGATCAGCAAATTATTGGTCACTTTGGCCTGGGCTTCTACTCCTCATTCATGGTCGCTTCCAAAGTGGAGATTGATACCCTGTCCTATCAGCCCGGATCACAGGCAGTTCACTGGTCTTGTGATGGTACGACAGAATTTGAACTGACCGATTCCTCTCGAACCCAGCGTGGCACGACCGTTACCCTGACGCTAATGGATGAGGAAAAGGAATACCTGGAACCCTACCGGATCCGATCGCTGATCACCAAATACTGCGACTTTATGCCCTTCCCCATCAAGCTGGAGGTGATTGAACCCCCGAAGGCAGAGGGAGAAACGACTGAAGCACCCCCAGAAGCCAAGGCACCGGAACAGGTCAACCGTCAGAAAGCCCCCTGGAAGGAAGCCCCCAGCAGTCTCAGCAAGGAAGACTACCTGGAGTTTTACCGCTACCTGTACCCATTTCAGGAAGATCCCCTGCTCTGGGTGCATCTGAATACGGACTATCCGTTTGTGGTGAATGGCATCCTCTACTTCCCCAAACTCAAACCTGATGTCGATGTCACCAAAGGGCAAATCAAACTCTTCTGCAATCAAGTCTTCGTCAGCGACAACTGTGAGGAGGTAATTCCCCGCTTCCTGATGCCCTTGCGTGGTGTGATCGACAGTGCCGACATTCCCCTGAACGTCTCCCGTAGCTTCCTGCAGAACGATCGCACCGTGCGCCGGATTGCCGACTACATTGCCAAGAAGGTGGGCGATCGTCTGAAGGAACTGTACCGGGACGATCGGGATCAATACGTTCGCTCCTGGCAAGACCTGGGCACCTTCGTCAAATTCGGCTCCCTGAACGACGACAAGTTCAAGAAGCAAGTTGAGGATATTGTCATTTATCGCACAACCTGGCAGGGGGCTGGAGATCAGGGAGCAGCGATCGGGGAAACTAGCGAAGCCCCTAAAGTCGAAGTGCAATCTGCAGAAGGCGATGTCTGGCAAGATGTCTCCTCCTCATCTCCCTCATCTTCTCCATCCTCCTCATCTTCCACCCCCACCTACACCACCCTCAAAGAATACCTGGAGCGCAACAAAGAGCGGCACGAAAACCGCGTCTTCTATTGCACCGATGAAGTGAGTCAGGCAACTTATGTGGAACTTCACAAACAGCAAGGCTTAGAAGTGCTGTTTATGGATTCCTTCATTGATACCCACTTCATCAGCTTCCTGGAGCGGGAGTACCCCAATATCAAGTTCTCACGGGTAGATGCGGAGCTGGATGACACACTGATCGACAAGGATAAAGAAGCCGAAATTGTTGATCCAAAAACTAACAAGACCCGCAGTGAACTGATTAAAGAACTGTTCCAGCAAGCTTTGAACAAGCCCAAGGTGACGATCCGCACGGAATCCTTAAAATCCAGCGATCAACAGGGCAGTCCACCTGCGGTCGTCTTGTTGCCAGAACACCTGCGGCGGATTCGGGAAATGAGTGCACTGCTCCAACAACAAGCCGTTGAGTTCCCCGAAGAGCATATCCTGTTGGTCAACACCGCCCATCCTCTGATTCAAAATCTGGTCAGAATCAGCCAGGGCAGTATTATTCAGAGCAGCGGCCCGTCTCCTGCTGCTGAACTGGCAAACCTGATCTGCAATCACGTCTACGATCTGGCACTGATGGCCCAAAAAGGCTTTGATGCAGATGGCATGAAGGCCTTTATCGATCGCTCCAATCAAGTGCTGACGCGCTTAACAGCGAATTAAGAGTGCAAAGTCGATAGCTAAGAGTTGAGGGTAGATTTTTAATTCTCAACTCTTAACTATTGAGGGGTTCGGGGAGCTATAGGTCCCCGCGCTTGTCGATTCCCCTC
>NZ_JBRAGO010000096.1:0-16639 GCF_052746595.1 Leptodesmis sp. | reverse complement strand
GGTAGTTTTTTGTCTAGAATCTTGTTTTTCTCTGTAAAAACTGTCCGAACTATTGATGAAAATACTTAAGATTTTGAAATAACATAGCTCCCCCTGTCCCCAACATCCAGAGCAAGCCCAAACCATTCAGCAGCACATAAACTGGCTCTAACTGATGTCCCAGATATTCTCCTTCGTGCAAGCTCATCAACATATGAACTTGACTGCGAGATAACCCGAATCAATCTTTGGAAAGGCGATAAGCAACTCCTGTAGACGCCGTAATGCACAGCTGTAATAGAACAAATGAAGCAATGGTACGGTGCCATTTTCTAAAGTGCTGACCTTGTTTCATAGTTCAGTTGTTGCTCCTCGATCTCACCAACAATCCATGTTTGGGTGCAAAAATCATCGCGATCACAAATAGCAGCGTTTGCAGCACCACAATACAGCCACCCGTTGAACCATCAACGTGATAGCTGATGTAGGTGCCCATCACGTTGGAGAATATACCTGAAGCCATTGCAATCAGCATCATCCGGTCAAAGCGATCGCTCAATAAATAGGCTGTTGCTCCTGGAGTTACCAACATGGCAACCGCTAAAACAATGCCTAAAGTCTGAAGTCTAGCAACCGCAGTCAGCGACAGCAAAGAAAAAAGGACATAGTAGAGAAAACTAATGTTGATCTCAATTGGACGAGCGTGAGTTGAGTCAAAGCAAAATAGAATTAAATCTTTACGCAAAATCAACAATGTTACCAAGGTTATGACACTGATAATTACAGTTTGCATAATATCTGTATCGGAGATTCCTAAGACATTGCTAAACAGAGTATGTGTTAGATCAACTGTGCTTGTCACTTTAGAAATCAGCACAATACCTAGCTCAAAGAAACCTATAAATACTAAGCCAATCACCGTATCTTCTTTGACGTGAGTTTTGGATTTGATAAACTAGATCGCGATGACAGAACCCACTCCAAACACAAATGCACCGATTGCAAAGGGAATATTCATCACATAAGCAATCACCACTCCTGGCAGTACCGCATGGGAAACAGCATCGCCCATCAATGCCCATCCCTTCAACGTCATGTAGCAAGACAGGGCAGAACACACTAATCCCACCGACGCACTGACGAAAATTGCTTTGACCATAAATTCGTGCTGCAAGGGTGCGGTGAACCACTGAACCAAGTCCATTACTGCTCCTCCTGATTACTCTGTGTGAACCGACTTTTGGTAAATGAGAAATCACCAACCGAACCGCCAAAGGTGCGGGAAAGATTTTCTTCGGTAAAGACCTCAGAGGTGTCGCCGTATGCCAAAATACTGCGATTGATCAGCACTACCTGATCGCAGAATGTGGCGACAGCTCCATTCATCCCCACCAATCCACAAATGGTTCCTGCTTTGAGTTGCAGCGAGGCGCTGTGCAATGCCACTTTGCCATGATAGGCAACGGTCACATTTTCAATGTCAATGCTGATTGCATCCATAGGTTTTCTCTAGCTGCCTAAGCCCTTGATTAAAGTGTTGACGTTATATTCCAATAGCTTCAGATAGGTCGGTGTGGGACCATCGGCGGGAGACAGGGAATCTACATAAAGCACACCGCCATAGTTTGCGCCAGTTTCCTTTGCTACCTGAAGCTGTGCCCCGTTGCTGACCGTACTCTCACAAAACACGGTCGGAATCTGATTTGCCTTCACTGTGTTAATCACCCGTTCTACCTGTTGCGGCGTGGCTTGCTGTTCGGCATTGACGGGCCAGATGTAAACTTCCTTCAAGCCATAGTCACGAGCCAGATAGGAAAATGCCCCTTCACAACTCACCAGATAGCGTTTTTCAGGAGGAATGGCGGCGATCGCTTGCCTCAGCTTGTTATCGATCGCCTGAATCTGCTGACTGTAGGCTTTGGCATTTGCGTCATAAGTTGGCGCGTTTGCCGGATCGAGATTGACCAGCGCCTTGCGAATATTTTCAACGTAGATCAACGCATTTTTGGGGGACATCCAGGCATGGGGATTGGGCTTGCCTTGATAGGCATCCTCGGCAATGTTGACGGGTTGAATTCCCTCAGTCAAGGTCAAGTGGGTTACTTTCGGCAAACTGTTGTAGAGTCGAGTTGCCTAGCGCTCTAGGTTCAAGCCATTGTCCAAAATCAGATCGGCATTTTGCCCTCGTTCCAGGTCGCTGGGTGTAGGTTCGTACCCGCGGATCTCAGCCCCTAGTTTAGTGATGGATTCCACGATCGCCTTGTCTACCGCCACGTTCTGCGCCATATCTGCTAGCACGGTGAAGGTGGTCAAAACCACCTTTTTCTCGTTCTGAGCCGGATTCGTCGTTGGCTGTGAGTTGGCGGCTGTATCCTGCTGCGGTGGTGCAGCTTGGGGAGTACATCCGCCCAACCAGAGTCCGAGCAGCAACCCGGATAGTACAGTGAAGGAGCCTTGCGTCACAGTGGACTGCCAAGTACGGCTAAACTTGTTTTTCATGATTATATTTCATAATCCTTTCATTTTTCAGAGCATAGCAGAAGGGCTAGAAAATGAAAAGATTATGAAAATTAAGATTGTAAAGCGCTGGGTTATGTAGCTCGCTTCTCGAAACGGGTGAGTCGTTTGCTCATCAGGTTTCGCACTCCATAGAGGAACCGTGAATCACAAGCCCCGTCCAAAGCGCCAAATATCCTGTATTATGAGAATGATTATCATTTTATAGAATGGCTCACTCCTAGATCGATATGTCGTCTGTCTCCCAACCTTTGCCTGCTTCCCTTGAGCAGATTGTCCAGCGGTTCCACCAGATTTCGGAACCGAAGCGGCGCTATGAGTACTTGCTTTACTTTGCCAAGCGCCTGCCGCCATTTCCCGATGAGCAAAAGGTGGTAGCCCATCGGGTGCCTGGTTGTGTTTCTCAAGTGTATGTGACTGCCCGCTTGGAGCAGGGCAAGGTGATCTTTCAGGGTGATTCCGACTCTCAACTAACCAAGGGATTAGTGGGACTGTTGGTTGAAGGATTGAGCGGGTTGACTCCCGCAGAAGTCATCCAGTTAAAGCCCGATTTCATTCAGCGAACTGGGCTGGATATCAGCCTGACTCCGTCTCGTGCCAATGGTTTTTACAATATCTTTCAAACCATGCAACAGAAAGCGCTGGTCTATCATCTGGCTGCGACTTGCTTGCGAACTTAAGGAGTCATTATGTCCAATTCAGTCATGCAGGTTTGTCCAGAATCGGTGAGCGTTCCTCAGCGCATTATACCTGTTACCATCGTCACACGCTTTTTGGACAGTGGCAAAACCACGCTGCTCAATCATATTCTGAACAGTCACCACGGGTTGAAGATTGCTGTAATTGTGAATGAGTTTGGCAACATTGATATCGATTCACAACTGCTAGTTTCTGTGGATGAAAATATGGTGCAACTGGGTAATGGCTGTATTTGTTTTACCATCAATCAAAGCTTGGTTGATACCGTGTATAAAATGGTCGATCGCCATGAATCAGTTGATTACATTGTGGTTGAAACCACCGGAATTGCTGATCCTTTGCCGATCATGTTGAGCTTTGTCGGTACAGAATTGCGAGATGTGACGCGACTGGATTCAGTACTGACAGTCGTAGATGCTGAGTCCTTTACACCCAGTCATTATGATAGTGAAGCCGCACTCAACCAAATCCTCTTTGGGGACATCATTCTCTTAAATAAGACCGATCTGGTTTCTCCTCAAATCGTGGATGGGTTGGAAGATTATATTCGCTCAATTAAGCCAGGCGCACGAATCATCTCAACGCAATATGGGGAGGTGCCACTGCCGCTAATCTTAAATATTGGATTTAATGATGCCAGTACCTACCTCAACTCATCCCAACCGACTCATGAGCATCATGACCATAAACATTCTCATCATCTAAAAAATGATGGGTTTGTAGCGGTGTCATTTGAAAGCGAATCGCTTCCAGAGCAACTGCGCCAGCACCCATTCGACTTATGATGTTTACCGCGCCAAGGGAAATGTCTGGTTCCAGGGCAGCCAACTGCGCCATATTTTGCAACTGAGTGGTAAACGATGCGATATAAAGAGTGTTCATGCAATGTCTCTGAAAGAGAGTCGATCGCAGTTACCAAAGCATAATCAGTTGGTGTTCATCGGGCGAAACTTAAATGCCGAGTTAATTAAAGCACAGTTAGTTGAATGCATTGCGATTTAACTTGAGGAATTAGATATGACTAACACAACAACTCTACCCACTTCCAGCACCCTGGATATTCCCAAACGTGGAATGCCTGTAACGATTATCACGGGATTTCTCGGCAGTGGTAAAACCACATTACTCAACCATATTTTGAACAATCGCCAGGATTTAAAGGTTGCGGTCTTGGTGAATGAATTTGGTGATATTAACATCGACAGTCAGTTACTCGTGTCGATGGATGAAGACATGGTGGAACTGAGTAATGGCTGTATTTGCTGCACCATCAATGACGGATTAGTGGATGCAGTGTATCGAGTGCTTGAACGAGAGGATGCGGTTGACTATATGGTGATTGAAACTACCGGAGTCGCCGATCCATTACCTATCATTCTGACGTTTTTGGGCACAGAGTTGCGCGATATGACTCGCCTAGACTCGATCATCACCGTTGTCGATTCTGAGACCTTTACGCCAGATCATTTCGATAGCGAAGCGGCATTCAAACAGATTGCCTACGGGGATGTCACGATTTTGAATAAGATTGATCTGGCAACTCCAGACCAAATCCAAAATCTGGAAGCTTATATTAGAACCGTCAAAGAAGGTGCTAGAATCCTGCACAGTCAGCATGGAAAAGTACCGCTGCCACTGCTTTTAGATGTGGGCTATAACAACCCAGAAGCCTATGCCAATTTAATTCAGGAAGAGATCGAACAAACCCAGCAGGATCACTCCCACAAAGCGCATCATCATGACCATGATCACCACGCTCATGATGACTATCGCGATCATACTCATCACCCTCACGAACATCATCATCACCACTCTGCTCACCTCGACAATGATGGCTTTGTGTCCGTTGCTTTTGAGAGCGATCGCCCCTTTGACGTGAAAAAGTTCGAAACCTTCCTGCAAGAACAGTTGCCCAAAGAGGTATTTCGAGCTAAAGGGATTCTCTGGTTCGCAGAGAGTGATCTCCGCAATATCTTTCAACTGAGTGGTCCCCGGTTTGACCTGCAAGGAGAAGAGTGGCGGACTCCGCCGAAAACTCAGATGGTTTTGATCGGGCGCAATCTGAATGCAGACGAACTGCGACAACAGTTAACCGCCTGCCTTGCCTGATCCCAAGTCTTTCAGCAGTGCAGTTGTCTGCTGGAGGGAGGGGCAAGGCGTGCCATGCCCCTCATCCTTACGACTGATGTTCCTAACCCAATTCCACCCATGACACTATCTTTTTCTCCTGACGAAATCCGTACACGACCAGTGATCACAGAATCAAAGCCGGTCGTTTCTGAAGCAGAGATGCAGCAAGCGGTTCGTACCCTCCTGTTAGGCATAGGTGAAGACCCCGATCGCGAAGGGTTGCGTGACACTCCCAAACGAGTCGTCAAAGCCCTCAAGTTCCTCACCTCTGGCTATCACCAATCCCTAGATGAATTGCTGAATGGAGCCGTCTTCCACGAAGATACCAATGAAATGGTGTTGGTACGAGATATTGACCTGTTTAGCTCCTGCGAACATCACATTCTGCCAATTTTAGGACGTGCCCACGTTGCCTATATTCCCAATGGCAAAGTCATCGGTTTATCCAAGATTGCCCGGATCTGCGAGATGTACGCCCGTCGTTTGCAAGTCCAGGAACGCCTGACGCAACAGATCGCCGATGCCCTACAAGGCTTACTCAAACCGCAGGGTGTTGCCGTTGTGGTGGAAGCGACCCACATGTGTATGGTGATGCGGGGTATACAAAAACCCGGTTCCTGGACAGTGACAAGTTCCATGCAGGGTGTGTTTGCCGACGATGCCAGAACCCGTCAGGAATTTATGGATCTGATTCGTCATCGTCCATCTTTTCATTAAGTCGTAAATGGGGGAGTGGGGAATGGGGATAAATACCTTAATTCCTGCACCTCCCTACTCCCTACTTCCTACCCCATGTCTAATCTCTCAACCGCCGATACCAAACTCCCTGTTACCATCATCACTGGCTTTTTAGGAAGTGGTAAAACAACGCTGTTAAACTACATCCTGCAAAACTTTGAAGCCTATAAAGTAGCTGTCTTAGTGAATGAATTTGGTGACATTAATATCGACAGTCAGTTCTTAATTGCTGTTGATGAAGACATGATTGAACTGACAAATGGCTGCATCTGTTGCACCATTAATGACAACTTAGCGGATGCAGTCTACCGGGTGCTGGAACGGCGCGATCGGATTGAGTATTTAATTGTGGAAACAACTGGAGTTGCCGATCCTCTGCCGATCGCCCTGACGTTTTTAGGAACTGACCTGCGAGACTATACTCAAATTGATGCAATTCTGACAGTAGTTGATGTTTCAACCTTTACTCCCGCACGCTATTTTAGTGATGCTGCCATGAGTCAGATTACTTACAGTGACATTATCTTATTTAATAAAACTGATTTACTGCCTGAAGCCGACGTGGATGAGTTGGAAAGGCATATTGGTTCGATTAAATCAGGGGCCAGAATCTTGCGTTCCCAATATGGCAAAGTGCCCTTGTCCCTGATTTTAGATGTTAATCTTGCGGAGTCAGGTTCTTCTACTCAAACTCTGGCAGCACCCACCCTCAATTCTCAACATCTCAATAATGATGGCTTCATGTCGATTTCATTTCAAAGTGATCGCCCCCTATCCGTCAAAAAGTTCCAGCAGTTTTTAGATTATCAACTGCCTGACAATGTGTTTCGGGCAAAAGGGGTACTCTACTTTGCTGAAAGTCCCAAGCGCCATTTATTCCAACTCAGCGGTAAACGGTTTACGATCGACGATAGTGAGTGGACAACTGCACCCAAAAATCAAATGGTGTTGATTGGGCGTAAACTGGATGCCATATTTTTACTTCAATCTCTGAATAATTGTCTAACTAAACCATGATGATGAATCAAACTTTTTTATGGATAGAACAACTTAAGTTCAACAAACAGGGCTTGATTCCAGTCATTGCCCAAGATTATCTGGACAATACCGTCTTGATGATGGGCATGGATGAACCGTGAATCGATTCAGCAAACCTTAGAAACAGGAGAAGCCCACTACTGGAGCCGTTCTCCTAGCGAATTGTGGCATAAAGGGGCAACCTCTGGGCATATTCAAAGAGTCAAAGCGTTGTACTACGATTGTGATGCCGATACGCTTCTCTTAAAAATTGAGCAGGTGGGTGATGTTGCCTGCCATACAGGGGCGAGAAGCCGTTTCTTTAATTCAGTTCCACTTACAACGAAGTAATAGAGAGGTAAGAATAGAGAAATATAAGAATGGGAGAAATGAGGGAATTGATTATTCCTTTTTCTCTCCTTTACCGCTTGACTGCTTCACTTCTCCAATGGCTGTTGAATTACTAAACCACTACCTCGCTGACGAGTTCCAGGATTGATGCTAAACAGACGCACATACTGATGTGGATGTTTCTGTAGAATTTGTTCTAATCTGGCGATTGCCTCTGCCTCGCTTGCTGTCTTAATCACGCCACAATCTGACCAGGAATTTGTCCGAAACCGCCGCGTATCCGCTTGTTCTACGCCAATATAAGATTTCTGGCTTAACACTTCTCGAATCCAGACGATCGCTTGAGCATCTAGAGGTAAGGATGGGCGATGTCCATTGCGAGAAGCAGGCTGAACGGTTGGGTGTCCGTTCGGTTCATTGCGAATGGCAGCGATGCAGACCTGATCTTCAGCGCAGAGATAGCCCTGGCGCAGTTTTTGATTGATGCTGACGACATGACTGGCAAACGCTGAATCGGCTTCCTGGACATCAGGTAAGCGATCAGCTTGTTGCTGATGAACAATCACTGAACCAGAGGCAATGTATTTCCCTGCAGGAACTTCCACATTTTCAATTAACGCATGGGACATGACAATACAGCCATCCCCAAGGCGGGCATTAAACACAGTGGAACGGAACCCAATAAAACACCCCTTGCCTACATAGGCAGGACCGTGAATCAACGCCATATGAGTGATTGAGGCATTGTCACCAATCCACACCGAGTAAGAGTCACCATCATCGCCAGTGACACGCCCCTGCTCTAACCCGTGAATAACTGCCCCATCCTGAATGTTGACATTGGCTCCGATGTAAAACGGCATTCCCTCATCAGCGCGAATCGAGACCCCTGGCGCAATATGCACCTGTGCGCCAATGCGGACATCCCCAATCACATTGGTCAGCGGGTGGATGTAAACACTGGGATCGATTGTCGGTTCAGCCAATCGCTGCGACCAGGGAGTTGGTGGGGCAGGGATAGTATGGATGTCCATGCTAGTATGAAAATGATCATCATTCTAAATAATACCTGGAAACAGGTCTTGTTCGTACTTTGAACCTGGCAGTAGTTTTCCATTATGAGCCTCACCCTCTACAACACCTTGACACGCCGCAAGGAGCCGTTCACCCCCATCCATCCGGATCAGGTGACGATGTATTGCTGCGGGGTGACGGTGTAATGACGATTGCCACCTGGGACATGCTCGCTCCTACATGGTGTGGGATGTGGTGCAACGATATTTGCAATGGCGCGGCTACTCGGTGCGCTATGTGCAGAACTTCACCGATATTGACGACAAGATTCTCAATCGCGCCCAGGCAGAAGGATCAACCGTGCAGGCGGTGAGCGATCGCTACATTGCTGCCTATTTCCGAGATATTCGACGGCTCAACATTCTGGATGCCGATGAGTATCCCCGCGTCACCGAGCATATTCTAGCGATTCATCATCTGATTCAAGCACTGATCGAGAAAGGCTATGCCTATGTCGTCGATGGCGATGTCTATTACAATGTACGACAGTTTGCAGAATACGGCAAACTTTCGGGACGGCAGTTAGAGCAGATGCAAGCTGGTGCTGGGGGACGAGTTGACCCCGACGATCCAGAGTTCAAAAAACAAGACCCATTTGATTTTGCTCTATGGAAAGCGACAAAGCCAAGTGAGCCTGCCTGGGAATCTCCTTGGGGAAAAGGGCGACCGGGGTGGCATATTGAATGCTCTGCCATGATCCGCGCTCGATTGGGAGAAACGATCGATATCCATGGAGGTGGAGGTGATCTGGTCTTTCCCCATCACGAAAACGAAATTGCTCAGTCGGAAGTACTGACCGGGAAACCCCTCGCCCACTACTGGTTGCACAACGGCATGGTGACAGTGAATGGTGAGAAAATGTCGAAGTCGTTAGGCAATTTCACCACCATTAGAGATTTATTGGAGGGCAACTGGTCAGACTATCCCCAACCCGTTGACCCAATGGCAATTCGGCTATTTGTGCTGCAAGCCCATTACCGTAAGCCACTGGATTTTACAAAAGATGCCATTGTTGCCGCTGAAAATAGCTGGCAAACGCTGAAAGAGGGACTGACCTTGGATTGGCAGCGATTGAATTTATCATCTCAGATGCCGATTCCCGGTGAACTGGATGTTGAGTCAGTCAATCGTTTTCAAACAGCAATGAATGATGATTTGAATACGGCAGCAGGATTAGCCGTGCTGTTTGAACTCGCCAAGGCATTGAAGCGGGAGTTCAATTTACGCAGCTATCAAGGATTGTCGGAGCTAACCGATAGGCAGTTACAACAGCGTCTGCAAACCCTGACTCACCTGGCGCAGATCTTGGGTTTAGACGTTCAGCTAGCCTCCATCCCTGAACCAGACATTGATGTCGGTTGGATTGAATCTCTACTGCAACAACGGCAACAGGCACGTCAGGAAAAACGTTATGCCGAGAGCGATCGCATTCGTAATGAATTGCAAGCAATGGGCATTGCTTTAATTGATCAACCCGATGGACAAACCTGCTGGCATCGGTCTTGAAGAGGCATCACCATGACTTTAAAATCCATTCTGGAGTTAAGTGCGAAAGAAACGTTGTCGGATTATGTGACGGCAATCGCGTGGTCACCGATGGGCAATACCTTAGCTGCTGCCTCTGGGTCGGGAGAAGTGCGATTGTTAAAGAATTTTGTGAGTCTGTCGTTATGTCAGCCCACAGGTTAATCTATCGATGCCTTAGCCTTTTCATTCCATGGCAAATGGTTAGCAGCAGGTGGGCAGGATGGCACCATGATGCTGTGGCAGACGCATGAAGATGTGCCCAGAATTGCGGATACATTGGAATGTGGCTCTTGGGTTGATCGCCTGGTCTAGCATCCCACCTGTAATCACCTGGCATTTAATCAAGGAAAAACTGTACAGATTTGGAATGCGGATCAAGCGGAAACTGTGACCTGTTTGATCGGAATTGCCAGTCCGCAAGATATTCGCTGGTCGCCGGATGGAAAACACCTGGCGATCGCCATCAAAAGCAACATCCACATCTGGAATAGCCAGGACTGGAGTACAGCTCGCTATCAATGGGAGTTGACTGCACCCGCCAGCACGTTCGCGCAGCGCGCCGTAGGCAATCGCCTGGTCACCCGATGGTTCCTTGCTGGCTTGTGCCATTTATGACCACAGTATCGGAGTGCTGGACTGGTCAAAGGTACAGCACCTCCAGCGTGAGCCAACCGATGAAAACGACCTGCCAACTCTCATGCGCGGCTTTCCTGGAAAAATTCGCCAGTTAGCATGGGCAGATTTACCGCCATCGGTTGACCTGCCACCGATTTTAGCAGCTGCCACTCGTGAACTGGTGACGATGTGGATGCAATCCCCAGAAGGTTGGGATAGTTGGGTGTTAGACCTGCACAGTGAGACAGTTCTGGACGTGGGTGGCATTTCAACCCAAAACGGGATGGCTTGCCTCACTGTCCGAAGATGGCTGGATTATTCTGTGGCAAGCCGCTCTGAAAGCGGCTCAAGTATTGGAAGGAGCAGAAGCAGGCTTTTCCTGTCTGGCATGGCACCCGACGGGACACCATTTAGTCGCTGGCGGACAACGAGGCGAATTGTTGGTCTGGTCTACGGGAAGTTAAGCACTTACTGACTAAAATAGATGCTATCTCCTTCATTGCTCTAGAGCTTGATTATGGTGTTGCAACAGCCTCCTCGTTCCATTCCGCTTCCCCCCTTGGAGAGTGGCGATCGCCTGACTCGTGCTGAGTTTGAGCGCCGCTATGAAGCAACCTCAGAAAAGTTCAAAGCCGAATTAATTGAAGGAGTGGTTTACGTGGCATCTCCAGTTAGAACGTTTCATGGTGTTCCCCATGCCGATTTGGTCACTTGGTTAGGGGTGTATCGGACGGCTACTCCTGGAGTAAGTGCTGCTGACAACACGACTACGCGGCTGGATTTAGACAATGAACCGCAGCCGGATGCCCTACTGCGGATTGAAATTGGCGGTAGCTCAACGATTAGTGAGGATGGCTACATTGAAGGGGCACCGGAATTAGTGGCGGAAATTGCCACAAGTAGTGCAGCGATCGATTTAGGAGCCAAGCAGAATGCCTATCGCCGCAATGGGGTGCAGGAATATCTGGTCTGGCAAACCTTTGAGAATCGCTTTAGTTGGTTTCGGCTGCAATCAGAGGAATTTGTTGTCATTGAACCGGATGCCGATGGCATGATTCGCAGTAGCGTGTTTCCCGGATTGTGGCTAAATGTACCAGCCTTATTGGAGGGTAGGATGACGGAGGTGCTGAATGGGCTGCAAACTGGAATTGCTGACCCCATGCATCAAGCGTTTGTGCAACTCTTGGCAGAGCGTGCTGCTTTGTAGATACCGAAAGGGTCTCACCATCTTGAATGAGCTTGTCAATCCGATGCTGCATGATGACTACTTCAAGGCATTTAGCACTTTTTGATAAGTCATGGCTTTTTCGGTAGCCAAAAACTGAAAAAACTTTTTCAGTGCAATCCGTAAGTCACTTTCTGTTGCCGAATCCATCACCTTCCGCTTGTAACAACTACGAAAGTGGCTGTTCACCATTCCTTTGGTAATATCTTCAAGCTGCTCTACATCTGTATAACGACAAACAAAATGGATAAGCGAATCCACAATACCCGTATGCTTCCGAACCGTTTTATGAATATATTTTGTGGCTAAGTACTCGACAAATTCCCGATTCAGTTCCTCCAAGGATTCACGGAACGGTGCTATGGTAGCCTCTGCCTGTCGCAGTGCCTCAAAGTACTCATTGATCTTGTCACCTGGAATCACGACCCGACCGGTGAAAACCTTTGCCATAATGTCTCTGCTCCATCGCGGGAATTAATTCAGTCAATCAGTCTAATTTGCAACGAGGGGATTTGATAACGTGGATGCAACCGAAAGGTGAAATTGCTTGCCTGTATCTTGCAGTTGAAAATCAACAATATACCGCTTATTCTTGGCAAAGAATTTCTGTTTTCGAGCAATGAGTTTGTCAATAATCTCCCGCGTATCTTGTTGAGTCAACGGGTCATTCCCTTTCAAGCCCACTTTGATCAACTGGTCAATCATGGGTTGCCGCTCATTCTCTGGCATGATCGCTAAGTTCTAGGCAATCACGGCAATGCTGAACAACTTTTCCCGCTGACTGCGATTCTGGGCGAAGTCTAGATAAGGTTCAACAAACTCCTCCAAAACCTCAGACATCTTGACTTCGCCTTTCGGATTTGTCACCATACCCGCAAATTTTTCACCCAAAAGCCCTTTCTAAACCTTCTGCTGCAACTTCTTCAGTCCTTTTTGATGGGTTTTATCCGCCCGTTATTGGTTGAGAGTTTCACCGAAGCCTTTAGACTTTCTCACCATAAAAATCTGCTCCATCGCTTGACGTTAATTTTAACATCTGAATCTGTGCGGGAATCAGGCGATCGCAATTCAGAGTCGCCCGCTCAATTTCCTGCCAAGCCGAGATAAGGAAAAGCGCTAACGATTCTCGGTCTCCATGTCTTACAATGAGAATGATTATCATTAGCGAACACAACAAATGGGTGTCACCCACCCAGCCCATTCTCTGTACAGGATTTGAGGGCAGTTTGAAACAAATTGCTCATTTGTTTAACTGGTCTGAAGGCTATGCCGGATTAACTGAAGAGGACGAATCTACGATTACTCCTGGATTATTTGTAGTGGGTCCTTCGGTGCGTCACGGCAACGTCATCTTCTGCTTTATCTACAAGTTTCGCCAGCGTTTTGCCGTTGTTGCTAATGCGATCGCTCAAGGCCTTGGCATCGACCCCACGCCACTTGAGGTTTACCGGCAGGAAGGGATGTTTCTGGACGATCTCTCCTGCTGTGACAACGACTACCTCTGTTAACCCCACTCCCCACTCCCCCATGTTTCCCTCTACCGCTTCCACTCAACGCACAATCGTTTTAATTGGCAAAGAAAGCACAGGAAAGTCTCAACTGGTCGCCTCTCTGACCCATCGCACACCCTACAGCAGCAATTTTCGTGGCTCTACAGTCACCTGTGAAACCTATACCGGAGATGGCGCTACTTTTGTCGATACTCCTGGCATTTTATATCGTTCCGACACTGCCACGACGCGAGTCGCGCTAGAACGATTGCAGACCCATGACACGGTGTTGCTGGTGGTCAAGGCGACCCATGTGGATGAGGATTTAACCGATCTATTACCTTTAGTCGCGGGTAAGCAGGGAATTGTTGTCATCACGTTTTGGGATAAGGTGTTGCCATCAACATTTACACAGCAGACGGTTCATCGCTGGGAACAAACTTCCAATTTGGCGTTTATTCCAGTGGATGCAAGGCATTTAACTGCCGCGCAACGACAGGAAATTTTAGCGGCAATGCATAAACCGTCGGTCTTTCCCAGTCAATGGCATCCCATTCCTGCTGGATGGCGCATCGAACCGCGTCCAACGTTGCTGGAGCATCCCCGGTTGGGTTGGCTGTTGGCGATCGCCCTGCTGCTGATACCCGCTGTTCTTGCGGTCTGGTTTGCCAATACGTTTGCTGCGATCGTTGATCCACTCATACAGGGATTGGTCAACCCGACTGTGGAAGCTCTCTCTGGCTTACCGTCCCTACCTAGGGAAATTTTGATTGGACGCTATGGTCTGGTAACAATGGGACCGCTGCTGTTTGTCTGGGCAGTGCCAACGGTTATTCTTTATGCGCTATTTCTGGGTGCTTACAAAGCCAGTGGTTTAGTTGAACGAATTACCATTGCTTTACATCCCTTATTGCGGCCATTTGGCTTATCAGGGCGGGATTTAGTCAGGGTAATCATGGGGTTTGGATGCAATGTGCCAGCCGTGATCAGCACTCGCGCCTGCTCCAGTTGTTCTCGCAAAACCTGTATTTCGGCGATCGCCTTTGGTTCTGCTTGCTCCTATCAATTGGGTGCCACCCTGGGAGTGTTTAGTGCCGCAAACTTGCCCTACCTGGTGATGCCTTACCTGGTCTACCTGACTATTACAACATTGATTTATACGCGTCTGATTGCGCCCAAGTTGGCTCGTTCTCCCCAAAACAGTCTAATGATTGAGCGTCGCACGTTTCTGGAAGTGCCGCGATGGTCAGCCATTTGGCGTGAGACAAAGGGAGCACTGAGCCAGTTCTTTACCAACGCCATTCCCATCTTTCTGGTAATCACGTTGATTGCTTCTGTCCTAGACTGGCTGGGCGTTTTGAATCGTTTGAGTCGGTTGATTAATCCGGCAATGGGATTGTTTCGCCTACCACCGGAAGCCGCATTGCCTCTGATTCTGGCATCAGTTCGTAAAGACGGACTCCTGCTCTTTGCTGAACCTAATACGGTCAGCCTGTTGTCTCCTGTGCAAATTCTCACAGGTGTTTATCTAGTCGGAGTGCTGTTACCCTGTCTGGTGACGGCACTGACGATCGCTCGTGAACAGTCCTTCAAGTTTGTGCTGAGGTTGGTGGTGAGGCAGGCGATTGCTGCGATCGTGTTCGCCTTAACTCTGGCTTGGGGAGGATATTTTTGGTGATAGTTTCATGTTCTGAGGCTAGGGAAGTTAAGAACTGATAGACTACTCGCGTTTTACATGAGGAATAGTCAGTAAATATAACGGAGGTTCAATCCATGCCAATTTATGTTTACCGTTGCCTTGATACCAATGAAGTGTTGGAAGTGTTGCATCCCATTAGCTGCACCATTCATACCTGGGGAGAGTTATGTGAAGTCGCTCAATGCGATTTGGGTGGGACAGACGCAAAGGCTCCAGTCAAGCGGCTGATTACAGCTCCTGGAGGGGTTGTTGTCCCTAAGTCAGACAGTGATTATAAGAGCATGGGCTTTACAAAGTTGGTGCGCCGAGGCAAGGGGTTATACGAAAATGTAACCGCCAACGAGGGAGAACAGCGCTTTATTGAAGCGTAGCGCTTGACTGAGTATTTAACTGAGTTTGGCATGATTCGTTTCAAATCCATAATAGCAACATTATTTTTAGCAACGTATGAGGTGCAACCGTGACAACTACACTGATGCCGAAAGCGGCTCAAATTGGCGGGACGATTCAAACATTCCAGTGGCAATGGCAGGATCAAAGCTTTGCGATCGCCTATGAAACGCTCGGTAGCGGTACACCAGTTTTGCTCCTGCCTGCCTTTAGCACGGTTTCCACTCGTGGTGAAATGCAGGGGATTGCCGAACATTTAGCCCCACATTTTCAAGTGGTGTCAATGGATTGGTTAGGGTTTGGGCAATCCGATCGCCCCTCATTGGACTATCAACCAGCCCTCTACCGCCAACTTCTCCAGGATTTTGTTCGCGCCCACTTCCAGCAACCGATCGCCGTTGTCGCTGCCGGACATGCCGCCGGATACGCGATGCAAGCCGCTCAACAGCCTAACCTTGTCTCAAAACTGGCGCTGGTAGCACCTACCTGGAAGAGACCATTGTGTGCGATGGGTGCGCCAATACTTGTACGGGATGGAGTGCGGGAACTGGTGCGATCGCCCGGTCTGGGACAATTCCTTTACGGGTTGAATACGACTCCTGGATCTCTCAGATTCATGTATCGTCGCCATGTGTTTGTGAATCAGGCACGGCTCACCCCAGACTTTATAGAAGCCAAGCACCCGATTACTCAGCAACCGGGGGCACGGTTCACCCCAGCCGCCTTTGTGACGGGAACTCTGGACCCGATAGCTGATCGAGACGAGTTTTTGACCGTGGGGCGATCGCTCACCATGCCTACTCTGGTTGTAATCGGCGAACAATCACCACCCCAATCGAAAGCTGAAATGGAAGCCCTAGCAACATTACCCAACATCCAATCTGTTCGGCTGTCGGGAACATTGGGTATGCATGAGGAAGAGGCTAGTGAAGTGGCAGCGCTCGTACTACCGTTCCTATGGGCTTAATTTCCAGCATCAAACTTGAAACCAGGGAATGGAGTCGAAGAAACGACCCATTTGCTAGAGAGTGCTAAACACGCCGACAATTCCTCCCAGCACACCAAATGCAATGAGGGCAGAGATCTGAGTTGCCGTAACGTCTGAAAGATAATACCAAACATAGGAGAGGGGGAGTGACATCCTCCCGACACCAATGCTTTGCATACGGTGCGGGCTTCCCAAGATCG